>JBLHTS010000021.1:0-21222 GCA_047627695.1 Yoonia sp.
CGTTGTTGTCACGAACATTTACTTGCATTTGAGTTCCACTATTTTTCCAGAAAATTTTTTCATGCGACTTGCCAGCAAATATTGGCAATATCAAACGAAATCTTTTCAGTCATAGTTAGGTCGACGTATGTCTGACGTCAGCGCCCGGAGGACACGCGAAATGTGGTTTCCCAACTGCCGAGCAATCAACGTAAGCAAAATTGCCGCCCGGCCCAGTCCAAAGTACGTTCGATTCTACCAAGAATTGGCCCAATTTTGTCCCTGTCTCAGCTCTGGGCAGTCTGTATCGCAACGGCGCTCGTGAACTCGCGCTGGTAGTAAGCGCGGTCGTCTTCGCCGAAATCCGGTCCTCGGCCCAGTGCGCGCGCCTGCTGAAAGAACCCTTTGGCCGCATTGCCCTGCCCAACTTTACTGACGACCAGAGAGGCCAGGAACGGCGCGTCATTCTCAACGTCCTGGACCATTGTCGCCTCAAGCGCCTGCGTCACCTTGCCTATGGACCCGGGCATATAGAGCCCCATCGCGCGCGCAAGCTGGCCGTAGGTCATCGGTACATCTGCGGCGGACAGGCCAGCCAGATGCGTCCGAATGCGGTCCCGCAACGCACTGCTTGCGGTGGCAGCTTTTGCGGCAGCACGCGGGGCGGGAATTTCATGAGCGGTGCCATCAGCTGCGATTTCAGCCGCCCAGACCCGGCTGCTGGATCGCATGATCAGCCGCGTCTTTCCTGCGTCTGCCTCGTTTCCGGTTTCAGACTGGCTGACAACCTCGCCCGATTGCATCGCCGCCTGCAGGGTTTCTACGTCCATCCCCAGCCGTGGCGCAAGATAATTAGGAGAGATCAGAAACTGGTCATCCTCACGCATGATGGCATCGGGAGGGACGGGGCGATACAATAAAGGGCGCTTTGGCTGTTGCTCATCGCCCGATCCGGAGCTGTAATACGGGGTCTCTCCGGCGGCGTGGTCGGTCACGTCAATGATATCGCGGACTTCGGGCACAGCGGCTCGGATCATCGTTTCCACACCGCCGCGTAGCGTCGCAGCAGAGGCGGCACAACCCTGGCATCCCCCAGACATCAACATGCTGACAACGCCATCCTTCACGTCTGTGACGCTGACGTGCCCGCCGTGGGCGGCAATCGCCGGATTGGCCTGTCGGTCCAGCACCTCTTGAACTGCTAGACGGATTTCGCCGTCGCTCCGGGCTTGGCCAAAGATCTTGGTGCCTTGACCCAAAGGCGCTGAAAATTGCGTCACGCTACCGCGAAGTGCATCGGCAATCAGTCGTTTCAGGTCGCCCCAATTGCTGTCATCGGTCTTGACCACGGCCACGACCGCACCCGAGACATCAACCATTTTCACCCCGGGAATCGCAAATAGCGCTTCGGCCAAAGGTGCGCCCTGCGCCACAGCTGCATCGGGAAAGCTCGCCAGAGCATTGTCCTGCACGTCCCTGTCCAACACAAAGCGCATGGAGTGTGGATCAGCAGGCGAAGTTTCGGCGCGGATACGCAGCGGACCAGTTACTTCAGACATCTTCAACCACGGCGGCCACCATGCCGCGCAGATGACCAAAGGTGTAAATTCCAGAACTGTGGCCATCGCTGAAGCTGACGCCGATGGCATAATTGCCAAGGCTCCAGATCCGGGTTGGCACGATGTTCAGCGGCACAGTCGCCGGAACGAGCACCGCGCGCCCGCTCATCTCTTCGACACAGGCCGCACAGCGGCATGCGAGACGTAAATCGCGCGCGTCGATCTGCTGGTCGTGGCCATCCTGCCAATGCAAGGCCAGAGTACGCCCGTCGCGGCGATCCAGCGCTATCGGAACTTCAGCAGCACCACCTGCGTGGGCCGCATGGGCTGCAGGCTTTGGTTTGCTGGCGTCATCGGCCCAATGCCAGTTAAACGGCGTTGGAATTCCGGCGGCGTCACGCTCACGTCCGGACAGGATCGCGGCAATGTCGCGGTAGGCAGCGGCAGCAGGTACGTCCGGGTGCGCAATTACCAAAGGGCGGCCCTCATCGCCGCAATCCACTATGGCGGGATCAAGCGGAATGGCCCCCAGAAACGGGACACCCAGGCTGGCCGCGATCTTTGCACCACCGCCTTGATGAAAGATGTGGGTGACCTCATTGCAAGAGGGGCAGGTAAACCCGCTCATGTTCTCGACGATGCCGAGAATGGGTACTTTGACCTGCTCCATCATGCGAATGCCGCGTCGGGCAATTTTCAGACTGACATCCTGCGGCGTGCTGACGACAACAGCGCCGGTCAGTGGAAAGCTTTGTGCCAGCGTTAGTTGCGTGTCGCCGGTGCCGGGCGGCAGATCAAGGATCAGATAGTCGAGCTTGCCCCAATCCACATCGAGAATGAACATGCGCAGGTATTTCGATACCATTGGGCCACGCAGGATGGCAGGCTTGTCGTCATCGGTCAGCATGCCCATCGACATGACCTTGATCCCGTGTGCAATCGCAGGGATCACCTTACCCGCAGGTGACATCATTGGGGCTTTTCCTGTCTCGATCCCCAACATTCCCGGCACAGAGGGGCCGTAAAGATCGGCATCCACCAGCCCGACCGCCGCACCTTGCGCCGCCAAGGCCAATGCCAGATTGGTGCTGACGGTGCTTTTGCCGACACCCCCTTTGCCGCTGGCGACCGCAATAATCTGTCCAAGGTGCGCCATGCCGGGGTCGCCAGCCGGGCTCGATGTGGCTTGTGCCGTCGTCATGAGATTTCCTTTGATTTGGGTCTTGGTATCGCTGCTTTTCGGCCTTCGCTTGCGACGAAATTGACGCAAAGACAGCCGAGATCGGCCGGAGCGAGTTCAGCGTCGACGCACGCACAATAGCTGGCCGCGCCGCTGTCCGAAAAATGTCGGCAGTCGCCGCAGGTGCCAAAGGCGACGGTGCCGCGAATTTTGGCCAGCTCTCCTGCCAATGCGGGTAAAGCCTGTCGCAACGCCGCGCGCAGCTTGCCTTCCAACTGATCAATGGCCTCCGTCAGGTTGTGCAAAGGATCATAACGCATGATTGCCTGCCCGCTGCGCGTCAGGTCCAACCGAATACTGCGACGGTCATCGACTGCCTGATGTCGGTCAAGATAGCCCCTTTGCATCAAAGATTTAATGATTTGCGACGCAGTGCCCCGCGTTGTGGCATTAAAGCTAGCGAACGCCGACGGCGTCCGGGAAAGTCGATTGGCGCGGGCGAAAAACCGCATAGCCGTCCATTGCGCCGCCGTCAGGTCTGATCCTGCGTCGGTCCCGCGTGCCGCACGCCCGAGATAGACAAGCAGTTCGGCGATTTCATCTGTGTTGTTTACTTTGTCACTCATTGCAAAAAGATAGCGTTTCGAAATCAGATTGACAAGGGATTTCCTCAACAGTTAGTATCGAAACAAAACTAGGTGCAGCGAAAATGAACAAACCCTTCCCTCCGCCCCGAATGGCTGGCAAACAAACGCCGCGCCCAGAATTTCTCGATGCGCCCACCGAAGCACGGCTTGCCAGATGCTGGCGCGACAAAGGCGATATTGCCGCACGCAACCGTCTGGTCACCGCGCATCAGGCCCTTGCTATGGCGGCAGCCAGCCGAGCCGGGGGCAAAGGCCGCAAATTAGATAACGATATTCTGCAGCATGCAAATATCGGGTTGCTGAAGGCGGCTGATCGCTTCGACCCCGACAAGGGTTTTCGTTTCTCCACCTATGCCGCATGGTGGATCAGGGCGGAAATCCAGGACTACAAGATTCAGGGTTGGTCTCTCGTAAGGCTTCCCAGTTCAGCGCCCAACCGTAAGCTGTTTCATAATCTGAAGCGTGTTGAAACCCGACTGGTCGCAGCAGGCGAAGTACCACCGGAACACCTTGTTGACCGGATAGCGACTGAGCTCGCAGTTACGCCAGAACAGGTTGTGTTGATGCAACAAAGACTGGCCGCCCCAGATGGATCCCTAAATCGCCCCGTCGGTGACGACGGCAGCACAACACAACTGCAAGATCTGCTTGAGGACCCTAATGCGGACGTCGAAAAGGAAGTTGGCGAACGTTTGGATTCTCGTGCCTTCTGGACCACAATGTCCACCTATCTGGACCGGCTTTCCAAGCGGGAACAGGAAATCATCATTGAAACCTATGTGTCCGACACACCGAAAACACTTCTAGAGTTGGGCGATAGGTTCGGCGTCTCCCGTGAGCGTATCCGCCAGATCCGTGAAGCCGCTCTTACCCGACTGCGTGCGTCGTTTTCGGATGCTGCGGCCTCCTGACAGAGGCATCGGCACAAACAACCTTTTAGGATGTGGTCATCCCCTTGGGAGACCGGATCAGTGGAAGTCGGGTTAGTCGCCACTAGGGACGAAATGAATGCAGCAGTTTCGAGAGCCATGTGGCCTCCTCCAGATACAGGAGTGGCCTATGCCGACCTCCTAAATTTCAGTTTGATTTTCTTCCGCGGCTTCGGAGGGGGTTCCCTCAGGCCATGTGTACTCACCAGCATCTACATTGGACTGAATCCAAGAGACGAGATCGAAGTTACCTAAGTCATGCCGACTGAAGCTACTCTCTAAGTCCTCCGTAGACATGGACCCATGTTCCCAGAGTTGAACTTGAGAAGCTAAAGACTGGATAAGGTCTACTTCGGGAGAAGCATTGGTTGGGTCATATGCGGCTGACAGGAGTTCCAGTGAGAGGATACTGTTGAGGTCTTCATGGGGTCCATGCGAGGATACTCTGGGCTTGTGGGTGGTAGGCAATGGTGGGGGCTTGCCTTTTTGTGGCAATCACAATTGTGAACTGACACGATTCTGACACAATATGTGCCAACTATACTTTAGAGGCCCTCAAAATGACCGCTAAGTCTCTGAATTTAATTAATAAAGTGAGGTGGTGGGTGATGACGGGTTCGAACCGCCGACATCTTCCGTGTAAAGGAAGCGCTCTACCAACTGAGCTAATCACCCGATGCCGCATCGTTTAGACCAGTGCTGCGCGCAGTGCAAGCCTCATTCCAACAGGTTTTGCACACCATCTTTCAGATGATAAACACAGCCCTGCCCACCATGCGTCGTGCGTACCGCATGGGCATTCTCACCAGCCACGAGACCACGAATTATCGTACTGGTGATGCCATGCGTGATCAGCACAGCAGGCCCCTGCAAATCTGCCAGAAACGCCCGGCACCGAAGCTTGAGCCGCGCAAAACCTTCGCCATTTGGTGCGATTTCATATTGCGCCATAAAGGGATCTTTACCTTTGGGAACAGGCAACTCATGCCGCAAACGGCCTGACCAATCACCCACGCCAATTTCGCGCAATCTGGCATCTGTGTGAATGTGGTCTGCTATTGTCGCTACGGCAATTCCAGCGGTTTGGAATGCACGGCCTTGTGGGCTGCAAAAGAACGAAAACCCGCGTAGATCGAGACCTGCAAGGATTTCACCCTGACGGGCCGCATCACGCAAGCCTTTATCCGTCAGCGGTGAGTTCAGTTCACCCTGCATGCGGTTCTCTGCGTTCCACATGGTTTCACCATGCCGCAGGACATAAAGCTCTGGAAAGGCCATTGCCGGGCGCTCTGGTGTGACTTAAGCGTCGTCGTCGAAAGTGGCCGCCGCAGCCGCATGTTTGGCTGTGCGAAGCTTCAGCGTCATCACCTCTGCGCCGCCATAAAGCAGCTTGGCTTTCACCAAGCGAACTTTTCCAAGCCGTGGCAGACTAAGCTCTGCTCCGTCTTGCAGTGCCTCACGGATGACAGCAAATGCAGATTCGACGGCAGGCTTTACATCACGCTTTTTCAGGTTCGTCCGCGCAACAATTTTATCCAGCAGCTCTGGCTTTTTCATGACCTGCGCGTCTTCGGCAATCGGCTCCGGAGTGACGTCTACGGGCGTCGGTGCCTTGGGCGTTGTCGGCTTACGGACCATTGTGTGGTTGCCTTTCATTTCAGAAATCAAGTTACATTACCGCGTCTATGATCACAAAGGTCAAGGCGGCAACGCAGGTGCGAAAAAGGCGCCCTATTTGGTAGGACGCCTTGGTTGTTCAATGCAGCCCAAGCGATCAGTGCGCGCGGACACCCTCTGAGGCGCCTTGCGCCTTGAGCGCGGCAGCGGCGGCCTCTTCTGCTGCCTCGTCCCACTCAATCGGTTCAGGTTGACGGACCAGTGCATGTTTCAACACCTCTGACACATGGGTCACAGGGATGATCGTCAGTCCCTCTTTCACATTGTCAGGGATCTCTGGCAAATCCTTGGCGTTTTCTTGCGGGATCAACACAGTGGTGATTCCGCCGCGCAATGCAGCCAAAAGCTTCTCTTTCAGGCCACCGATTGGCATGGCGTTCCCGCGCAAGGACACTTCGCCTGTCATAGCAATATCTTTGCGTACGGGAATACCTGTCATCACAGACACGATAGATGTGACCATCGCAAGACCCGCACTTGGGCCATCTTTCGGGGTCGCCCCGTCTGGGACGTGCACGTGGATATCGATCACGTCGAATTTAGGCGGCTTTACACCAATTTCAGGCGCGATTGAACGGACGTAAGACGACGCCGCATCAATCGACTCCTTCATCACATCTCCCAGCTTACCAGTGGTCTTCATACGACCCTTGCCCGGCAGGCGCAGTGCTTCGATGTTCAGCAATTCGCCCCCGACTGATGTCCAAGCCAGACCGGTGACAACACCGACCTGATCTTCTTCCTCGGCCAAGCCGAAACGGTACTTTTCAACGCCGAGGAACTCAGAAAGGTTCGCGGCGGTGATATTGATCACTGTTACCTCTTTCTTGACGATCATCGTGACAACCTTGCGGGCAATCTTTGCCAGTTCACGTTCCATATTGCGCACGCCGGCTTCGCGGGTATAAACCTGCACCATAGCCGTCAAAGCATCATCAGAGACCGAAAATTCCGACTCCTTCAGGCCGTGGTTTTTCATCACTTTGGGCAGCAGGTGCTGGCGCGCAATCTCGCGTTTTTCGTCCTCGGTGTAGCCCGAGAGCGAAATGATCTCCATCCGGTCCAGCAAAGGCCCCGGCATGTTGTAAGAGTTAGCAGTCGTTAGGAACATCACGTTCGAAAGGTCGTATTCGACCTCTAGATAGTGATCGACGAATGTGCTGTTCTGTTCTGGATCAAGCACCTCAAGCATTGCTGACGCTGGATCGCCACGGAAATCCTGCCCCATCTTGTCGATTTCATCGAGCAATATAAGCGGGTTGGTGGTCTTCGCTTTCTTAAGCGCCTGAATGATCTTGCCGGGCATGGACCCAATATAGGTCCGACGGTGACCGCGAATTTCAGATTCGTCACGCACACCACCCAAGGAAATGCGAATGAACTCACGCCCCGTGGCACGCGCCACAGATTTCCCAAGTGAGGTTTTACCCACACCCGGAGGGCCGACCAAACACATGATCGGGCCTTTGAGTTTCTTGGAGCGCTGCTGCACGGCCAAATACTCAACAATGCGTTCCTTGACCTTCTCCAAGCCAAAGTGATCGTTGTCCAGAACCTCTTGCGCTTTGTGCAGGTCCTTCTTGGTACGCGATTTCACGCCCCATGGTAGGCCCAAAATCCAGTCCATGTAGTTGCGCACAACTGTTGCTTCCGCGGACATCGGCGACATGTTCTTGAGCTTTTTCAGCTCTGCGTCGACCTTTTCACGGGCTTCTTTGGACAGCTTGGTTTCGTTTATGCGCGTCTCAAGTTCTTCGACTTCGTTCTGGCCTTCTTCGCCGTCGCCAAGTTCCTTCTGAATGGCCTTCATCTGCTCATTCAAATAATACTCGCGCTGGGTCCGCTCCATCTGGGTTTTGACGCGGGTTTTGATCTTTTTCTCGACCTGCAGCACGGACATTTCGCCCTGCATCATGCCAAAGACCTTTTCCAACCGCTCGGACACCGACAAGGTCTCAAGCAGGCCCTGCTTTTGATCAACTTCGATGCCCAAATGACCGGCAACCAGATCAGCCAGTTTTTCAGGCTCAGACGCGTCACCAACTGCTGCCATCGCCTCTTCTGGGATATTCTTTTTGATCTTCGCATAGCGCTCAAACTCGGCCGCGACATTGCGCACCAGCACTTCAACCTCGGTTGGATCGCCCGCAATTTCGTTCAAATACGCACAGCTTGCTTCGAAGTAGTTCTCGTTCTCGATAAATTCGGTAATTTTCACGCGGCTACGGCCTTCGACAAGCACCTTTACGGTACCATCGGGCAGTTTCAGCAGTTGCAGGACATTGGCCAGAACTCCAGTGCGGTAAATGCCGTTCTGATCTGGATCGTCCTCGCCCGGATCAACCTGACTGGACAGCAAAATCTGCTTGTCGTCTTGCATCACTTCTTCAAGTGCGCGGACTGATTTTTCCCGACCCACAAACAGCGGCACGATCATATGTGGAAATACCACGATATCGCGCAGCGGCAGGACGGGGTAAGATGAACTCAACGGTTCTTGCATGCTCTTTTCCTTTTTTGGCAAGACGCCCCCGTCCCGCTTAGCGGCAACATAGAACATCTCCTGTGCCTCAATACGTGGGGCGATGTTACAGTGGTTTCAAGCGACCACTTGAATTGCCTTTGTTCGCAGATTGCCTGTGTCAAAGCTAAGCCGCAAGCGGCCAAGGGCAACAAAATTCAAAAATGCTTAAAGCGGTGCGGTATCGCCTTGGGCACGACCTGCGTGAAAATCTGCCTCCCAAGCGTCAAAGTCGCCTGCGGTGATCGCATCGCGCATGCCCTGCATAATCTCTTGGAAATAATGCAAGTTGTGCCACGTCAAAAGCATCCCGCTGATCATTTCTTGCGCGCGAAACACATGGTGCAAATATGCGCGGGAATAATTGGTGCAGGTCGGACAAGTGCATTTTGCATCCAGCGGGCGCGGATCATCCGCGTGACGCGCATTTTTGATATTCACGACACCGTTGCGCGTGAAAACTTGCCCTGTGCGCCCTGATCTGCTGGGCAGCACGCAATCCATCATATCGATGCCGCGCTTGACCGCACCGACGATGTCATCAGGTTTGCCGACGCCCATCAGGTAGCGTGGTTTGTCTTCTGGCAGTTGGTCAGGCGCAAAGTCCAATACGCTGAACATAGCCTCTTGCCCCTCGCCCACGGCCAAACCACCAACCGCATAGCCGTCAAATTCGATTGAACGCAAGCTTTCGGCGCTTTGCCGGCGCAGGTCTTCTTCCAAGCCGCCCTGCTGGATCCCGAACAGCGCGTGTCCCGGACGATCACCAAACGCATCACGCGACCGCTGCGCCCATCGCATCGACAGCTCCATGCTTTGTTGCAGACGCTCGCGATCCGCAGGAAGTGCTGGGCATTCGTCGAAACACATCACGATGTCGGACCCAAGTAGCTTTTGAATTTCCATCGATCGTTCTGGCGTCAGGTGATGCTTTGATCCATCGATATGGCTTTTGAAGGTCACGCCTTCTTCGGTCATTTTGCGCAGGGACGACAAGCTCATCACCTGAAAACCACCGCTGTCTGTCAGGATAGGTTTGTCCCAATTCATGAACTTATGCAGACCACCAAGACGGTCAATCCGTTCAGCCGTCGGACGCAGCATTAAATGATAGGTATTGCCCAGCAAAATATCAGCGCCTGTGGCGGCCACACTTTCGGGCATCATCGCCTTGACGGTTGCGGCAGTGCCCACAGGCATGAACGCAGGCGTTCTAATATCACCGCGTGGGGTGGTTATAACACCGGTGCGGGCTTTGCCATCGGTGGCGTTCAGTGCGAATGAAAAACGTGATGTCATGCCCCCTCTTTCCCTGATCTGGGCGATTTTGCCAAGGGGGCAATGCGCGCTAGGTGCGCACAGTCAGCTTGAAACCCGCCGCGCCCCCTTTACGCCCTTGCAGCCAATCCCTATATGTTTGATCAGGAATACAGGGACGGATGCTATGACAGACAGCAACGCTAAGCTTGAAGGCGCGCCGATGATTGCGCCATCCTCCACAGATCACCCGCTTTACGAGGATATCGTAATGGCGTGTAAATCCGTCTATGATCCTGAAATTCCCGTGAATATATATGACCTTGGCTTGATTTACACGATCGACATCAACGCGGAAAACGCGGTTAATATTACCATGACGCTGACAGCCCCCGGCTGCCCCGTCGCGGGCGAAATGCCGGGCTGGGTCGCCGACGCGGTCGAGCCTTTGCCTGGCGTAAAACACGTCGATGTCGAAATGACGTTCGAGCCGCAGTGGGGCATGGATATGATGTCTGACGAGGCCCGCCTTGAGCTGGGTTTTATGTAAAGCAGACTTGAGCGACGAAATAACTTACCCTATCTTAGGGTACAAAGGAGCAACCCCATGTTCGGCATTCCAGGCAAGCAAGCGGTAGCGATCACCGACAAAGCCGCTACACAAATCGCCAAGCTGATGGCCAAAGATGGCCACCAAGGGCTGCGTATTGGTGTCAAAAAGGGCGGTTGTGCGGGCATGGAATACACCATGGATTACGTGACCGAAGTTGATCCGCTGGATGAAGTGGTTGAACTGTCAGGCGCACGGGTGATGATCGCGCCCATGGCGCAAATGTTCCTTTTCGGTACTGAAATCGACTACGAGACTTCGCTGCTCGAATCTGGATTCAAGTTTCGCAATCCAAACGTGGTTGATGCCTGCGGATGTGGCGAGTCGATCAAATTCGACGAAAATATTTCTGCTAGCTAATGGCTGTAGAACAGGCAGACATCGCTTTCGCCCTTGATCTGCTATCTGACCTTAGTGATCTGACATCACGTAAAATGTTTGGCGGCATGTGCCTGTATCATCAAGCCGGGGTCTTTGCCCTGCTCAGCAGTGACAGCAACCTCTACCTGAAAGCCAAAGATGACAAGGCGACCGAGTTTGCGGCGAAAGGTGAACAGTTCCACAATATGCCTTACTGGTCGATCCCCATGTCCGCCCTTGACGATCCCCAAGAGGCCTGCTCACTGGCGCGACGCACACTTGCCACAGTCAATTGAAGGACGCTGATATGCCGCGCAAACTTGCCGCTGGAAACTGGAAAATGAACGGGCTTGCTGCCAGTTTGGACGCGTTGCACACCTTGGCTGACCGTCATGTTGACGCAACGGTAGACGTTCTCATCTGCCCGCCCGCGACACTGATTGCTGCCTGTGCGAATTTGCCAATCAGCGTCGGTGGGCAGGATTGTCATGCAAATACGTCTGGCGCACATACTGGTGATATCAGTGCCGAAATGCTGGCCGATGCAGGTGCAAAAGTGGTTCTTACAGGCCATTCAGAGCGTCGCGCAAATCATGGCGAAACCGACGCCGATGTCGCTGCGAAAACTTTGGCGGCCTACCGCGCGGGCCTTCAAGCAATCATCTGTATCGGTGAAACGCTGGGTCAGCGCGAAGCGGGCACCACGCTTGATATAATCGACGGTCAACTGGCTGGGTCCGTGCCAGATGCAGCCACCGCAATCAACACAGTTATTGCCTACGAACCCGTCTGGGCGATCGGAACCGGTAAAGTCCCCACCATCGACCAAATCGCCAAAGTTCATGCGCATATCCGCATGCGCCTTGACGCACGCTTTGCTGATGGGTCTGATTTCACGTTGCTATACGGTGGATCGGTCAAAGGCAGCAACGCCGCCGAGATTTTCGCCGTGCCGCATGTAGATGGCGCGCTTGTGGGTGGCGCCAGTCTGAAAGCTGACGATTTTTCACCCATTATCACGGCGCTGGAAAACGCTTAACCTACGGGTTGATCCACAACCATGCGCAACTTGGCAACAGCCGTTTCGATGTCTTTGATCACTGCATCAGCACCGACCAAAGAGCTGATGTTGGGGTAATCGCCTATTATGTTACCCGCCACGACCAGATGCGACAGAGGGTGCGAGATCCGCAGCGCGAGCACAAGGCGGGCCAAACGGCAATCAATCGTTGAACAACCAAAAAGTGCTGCTCGGCTCTCTCGTTTTCGGTGCGGTCAAACGTTTTATCGTCCAATGACACTTTGGCCATCAACTTCCCTCTCCTGGTCGCAGATGGCGGTTGCATGAATGTTAGCATTGCTTTCACTGCGTACCGCGTGTCAGAACTTCGCGGCTTAGCCTAGGGGATCGCAAGTACTTAAGCCTTTGACAACGCAAACCTCTGCACGGACTTGCAATCGAGGTTGCGCTGGGACAATGCTGGTTTATGCAAAAAGTGAGCCAGTCACCGACAGATCCGCACTTCGTGCAAAACCCCTATTCGTTCTACGACCGCGCACGCGGTTTGGGAGGCTTTGTTTGGTGGGAGGACTACAGCATGGCCTGCGCCGTCAGCCACAAAGCTGCGCATGCAGTTTTGCGTGACAGGCGCATGGGCCGCGAATGCCCCGCAGAACTGGCCCCTGAAATTCCACAGCACCTTCAACCGTTTTATGATGTCGAAGCGCATTCTATGCTGGAACTTAAACCGCCCCGCCATACCCGCCTGCGGGCCTTGGTGTTACGCGCATTTACCAGCCGCACTATTGCCGCACTGGCCCCCGACATACGTGCATTGTGCCATAGTCTGATTGATGCATTCCCCAATAGACCTTTCGACCTACTGACCGCCTACGCACAACCTGTGCCAGTGGTCATCATCTCGCGACTTCTGGGTGTGCCCAAAGACCGCGCCGATGATCTGGTGCGCTGGTCCAATGCGATGGTCGCGATGTACCAAGCCTGCCGCACGCCCCAAATCGAGGCTGATGCGATTGCTGCGACGAATGACTTTGTCACCTTCATGCGCGGCTATATAGCCAAGCGGCGCAAGTCGCCTACCAACGATCTGATCTCGACTCTGATCGCAACAGAGGCTGACGGCGAACGACTAAGCGAAGACGAATTGATAACCACCTGTATCCTGCTGCTAAACGCTGGCCACGAGGCGACTGTCCATACGCTGGGCAACGGCACAAAAACACTGCTTGAGCATGGCGTGTCAGAAATCACAGACGCCTGTGTCGAGGAAATCATCCGCTATGACCCGCCGCTGCATATGTTCACCCGCTGGGTCTATGAAGACGTGACTATCGGCGAATATAGCTTCAAACGGGGCGACCAGATTGCCTGCCTGCTGGCAGCAGCAAACCGCGATCCTGCCGCCTACCCTGATCCAAATCGTTTCGACCCCGGCCGCAAAGCTGTCCAAAACACCAGCTTTGGCGGCGGGATCCATTTCTGCGTTGGCGCGCCGCTTGCACGACTAGAACTTAAGATCGCGCTAGAGGTTCTGTTTGAACGTTGCCCGAACTTGTCGCTTGCAGACACGCCGCTATACGGCGATGTCTATCATTTTCATGGACTTGAGCGGCTGATGGTCTGCGCTTAAAATCTGGCCAAGCGGTCTGGCGTAATCTTGTAGACTTCATCCTCCAGGTCATTGCTTTGCATAAAACGGGCGATAGAACCGAACGTCGCTGTTTTGATCTCTGTCCCGTGATCTGCGGTCGTCAACGCTTTGGATGCTGCAGGCGCAAGCAACCGCTGCAATCCGCCAATTTGTACATGCTGAGGTTCGAAATAGGCCACAATATTCGCCCTGATTTGACGCTGATCGCTGGTGTCGTAAAGGGCGGCAAACAGGACATTCAAAGTATGTTCCGTGCAGTTTTGAAACTGCCCCGTGGCAGGATTTGCCAAGACGGAATACACAGGGTTGTGCAACAGGGCATATGCCGGGCTTGCGATCACATCCAAAAGTTTACGCTGCAGACGCGGATCAGGGATGATGACCCCTGCATCCAGACTATGCGCACCTGCAAAGAAGTCTGCTGGCGTGTCTTGCACGAGACTGCTTTTGGTCAGATCACCCGCTGTTTGATAAAGGTTGTAGACACGGTACCCCATCCCTGTGCTGCCATCAGCTTGCGTAATGCGTGAATAGACCCAGAACGCGACATGGGTGTATGCGATCCCGCTCGGCATAACCGACGGATCGCGCCCAACACGCGAAACGATCGCAACATTGGCGCCCCGCGATGCAAGATCTTGCTGGACGCGGTTGGAAAATGCCGCAACCTCCGCCTGTGGAAGCGTAGGGTTTGCCGCCGCACTGCTGCCTGCGTTTGCGGCAAGCGGCGTCAAAGTGGTTAATGCCAAGGCACAAGCGCAAATCAATCGTTTCAACATCATCATCTCCATCAGTTTAACCGCGGTGGGCCATTGGGCGCGACACATCTCATACCTTGTGTTTGCACTTGCCCGGCACCACACCCTTGGGCCGCGTTCATGATCAAAGCGTCTGAACCTGCCTCCAGCGACGCTGCTCCAACATCTTCGAGTGTTGCGCCAGTCACAACCAGAACAGAGCCCCCAGCAATCAGTGGCACTTCCGCCACAGAGACCGCACCAGCCCCAACTGCCAAGATCGCCTGCTCGCTGGCCTGAACGCTCAGATCTGTGGACTGCCCTGCGTGCTGTGCGCTAGGACTTGCACAAGCGGCAGTGAATGCCACCGCGGTCAAAGCTGTGATTGTCGTAAGTCTTTGCATCTCGGATTTCCCTTTATGAACATTGTTCACAATAGGTATATACAAGGCATAGTACCGTCAACACATTTCTTGAACATCGTTCAATTACCGCTAAGAGTGCACTCCAGTTAGAGCGGCAAAGCCACCGTCGATTTAATCTCTTCCATCGATAAAAGTGCTGTGACGTTGTGCACTTTCACCTCTGAAATCAGGGCCTGATAGAATGTATCATAGGCCCGCGCGTTCCGAACCCGCACCTTGAGGATATAGTCAATATCGCCTGCCAAACGGTGCGCCTCTTGCACTTCAGGGCGTGATTTCAGCGCCCTCAAGAAACGCCCCTGCCATTCTGCATCATGCTCTGAAGTGCGGATCAGAACAAAGAAACAGGCCTCGAAACCCAGCGCCTCTGCGTCCAGAACAACGGTCTGCTGTCCGATGATCCCTGCCTCGCGCATTTTGCGAATGCGATTCCATACGGGCGTCTTGGAAGATCCTATGTTCTTAGCGATTTCATCTAGCGATTGGGCTGCATCCGCTTGCAATGCTGCCAAAATCTTCCGGTCTGTGGCGTCAATCCGTACCGACATTCTTAATTCTCCGATTTCACAGGACACACGGTCCAATTTCGCACCAAGGCAGAACATATGTCCTTAGATGCGCCGACGGGGAAGCAAATACCAGAACAATATTCTATGTTGAGGCCAATAAAACAGAGGTTCTGCCCATGAAGCACTTTCCAATCTTCCTTGCCGTCGAAGGCCGCCGCATTGTTTTGTCTGGTGGTGGTGATGCTGCCATGGCCAAGCTGCGCCTGTTAATGAAGACCGAAGCGCACCTGACTGTGATTGCCACTGATATCGCCGACAACATCCACAAATGGGAGACGCAAGGTAAGCTGCGGGTAATCGCACGTGCGATGGAGCCCGGTGACGCGCTCTGTGCTACGTTGTTTTACGCAGCTAACGAAGACGATGCAGAGGACGCCCGCGTTTCTGCCATCGCCCATGCAGAGGGCGCATTGGTCAATATCGTCGATAATCTTGCAGACAGCCAATTCATTACACCGGCCATCGTGGACCGCGATCCAGTGACCATCGCAATTGGCACTGAAGGGGCGGCACCAGTGCTGGCCCGCGCGATCAAAGCAGATCTTGAAGCACGCTTGCCTACGTCACTGGGCGTATTGGCCCGCATCGGCAAGACCTTCCGCCACGCAGTTGAAGTCCTTCCAATGGGTCGCACGCGCCGCGATTTCTGGTCAGCGTTCTATTTTGGCGCTGGCCCAAAAGCGTTCGCAGGCAACGGCGAAAGCGGCGTGATCCCTGCTCTCGAAACCCTACTCGATGAACATGTCACCGCGACACGCAGAGCAGGTCATGTTGACCTAGTAGGCGCAGGCCCCGGTGATCCCGAACTGTTGACGCTAAAAGCCCGAAATGCGCTCGACAAAGCCGATGTCGTTATTCACGATCGTCTGGTCACAAGCGAGATTCTTGAACTCGCTCGCCGCGAAGCGATCATCATTGATGCGGGCAAAGAGGGCTTTGGCAAATCCATGCGCCAGTCCGATATCGATGCTCTGATCGTGCGCTATGCGCTGGATGGTCACCATGTCGTGCGCCTGAAGGCGGGCGATCCAACCGTATTTGGCCGTCTGGATGAAGAGATCGACGCAATTTCGGCCCACGACATCCCCTACACAATCATTCCCGGTATCACTGCCGCCTCTGCCGCTGTGGCCAACATCGGGCAAAGCCTGACCAAACGTGGCCGCAATTCCGCTGTGCGGCTGATCACGGGGCATGACACCAAGGGTTACGCCGATCACGATTGGAAAGCGCTTGCCCAAAAGGGTGAGGTCGCCGCGATTTACATGGGCAAAAAGTCCGCTCGCTTTATCCAAGGTCGCTTGCTGATGCATGGAGCTGACCCCGCGACGCCCGTGACAATCATCGAAAACGTCAGCCGTGCAGATCAGCAGGTCATCGCGACGACCTTGGCTGAACTTGAACCGACTTTGACCCGCGCGAACCTCAAGGGTCCGGCGATCACATTCTACGGGCTCGCACCCCGCCACGCCGAAGCCCACGCTGAAAACCTAAAGGAATTTGCATAATGGCCCAGTCATTCACACCCCAAGTGATCACCGCTAATGCTTTGCTTGAAGGCGACGCTGTCTGGCTCACAGAAGCCGATACATGGACCCGCGATATCCGCGAGGCCGAGTTGCTGCCAGATGAAGCCCATGCAGACCTGCGTTTGCTTGAAGCGCAATCGCGCAGGCATGAAATCGCAGGTGCCTATCTGGCGGACGCAAAGCAAGGCGCTAATGGCCCTGCCCCCACCCATTTTCGCGAGGAATTCCGCACGCGCGGCCCGTCGAACTATGCCCATGGCAAGCAAGTGGAGCTATAATAATGTACACTTACACCGATTTTGACGAAGCATTCGTTCGCAGCCGCGTCGCGCAATTTCGCGGTCAAGTAGATCGTCGTATTGACGGTTCACTGACCGAGGATGAATTCAAGCCGCTCCGCCTGATGAACGGCCTTTATCTACAACTGCATGCCTACATGCTGCGGGTTGCGGTACCTTATGGCACCTTGAACCCAACCCAAATGCGCAAGCTCGCCTATATCGCTGACCGTTGGGACAAGGGCTATGGCCATTTCACCACGCGCCAGAACATCCAGTATAACTGGCCAAAATTGCCAGATGTGCCTGATATGCTGGACGCGCTGGCGGATGTTGGCATGCACGCCATCCAGACATCGGGCAACACGATCCGCAACGTGACCGCAGACCACTTTGCAGGTGCTGCAGCAGATGAGATCGAAGACCCCCGCGCCATCGCTGAACTGCTGCGCCAGTGGTCTACCGATCACCCTGAATTCCAGTTCTTGCCGCGCAAATTCAAGATTGCGGTCACTGGTGCGGCGCATGATCGCGCGGTCACAAAGGCCCACGACATTGGTCTGCGCATGGTCCGCAATAACGCTAGCGAGGCTGGTTTCGAAGTCATCGTCGGCGGTGGTCTTGGCCGCACGCCAATGGTCGGAAAAGTGCTGCGACGCTTCCTGCCAAAGGCAGATTTGCTGCCCTACTGCGAGGCGATTGTCAGCGTTTACAATCTACTGGGTCGCCGCGACAACAAGTACAAAGCCCGCATAAAGATCACAGTGCATGAAAACGGCGTTGAGAAAATCCAAGAACTTGTGGAAGAACGTTTTGCCACAATCCGCGCTGGATTCACTGGCCACGACCAAGAGTTACTGGCTGGAATCGAGGCTTCATTTGCGCCGCCCGCCTTTGCGGTCAAATCCACTGACGGCTATGAGGCAGCGCGCCTTGCAAACCCTGCTTTCCGGTCGTGGACAGATACTAATCTGGCTGCGCACAAGGCCGATGGTTATGCAATTGTATCCATCAGCATCAAGAAGCACGGCGCCACCCCAGGTGATGCAACATCCGACCAAATGCGCGTGATGGCCGATTTGGCAGAAACCTATGGCCACGGTGAACTGCGCATCAGCCACGAACAGAACGTGATCCTGCCGCATGTTCATAAATCAGATCTGGCAAAAGTCTATGCCGCTTTACGCAACGTGGACCTTGCAACCGCAAACATCGGCCTGGCCTCTGACATCATCGCTTGCCCCGGGATGGATTACTGCGCGTTGGCGACGGCACGTTCAATCCCTATCGCGCAAGAAATTGCGACCCGCTTTGATGAACTAAAAATAGAGCATGAAATTGGACAACTCAAGATCAAGATCTCGGGCTGCATCAATGCCTGCGGGCACCACCATGTGGGGCACATCGGTATCCTTGGCCTCGACCGTGCGGGTGTTGAAAACTACCAGATCACACTGGGTGGCGACGGGACCGAAACCACTACAATTGGCGAGCGCGCTGGCCCAGGCTTTAGCGCCAAAGAAATCGTCCCCGCGATTGAGCGTCTGGTGACCGGATACCTTGGCCTGCGCCGCGACGCGGACGAGACGTTCTTGCAAGCTTACCGCCGCCTTGGCGCAGCACCCTTCAAATCCATCCTTTATCCAGCACAGGACAAAGCCAATGCCGCTTAAAGAAATCACTGAACGCCGCAATCTTTTGCACCGCAAATCTGATGCACAAACCATCCTGAAGCACGTCCTATCGGATGTGCAACTTGGTCCCGTCGCCCTCGTGTCGTCTTTTGGGGCAGAGGCAGTTGTTCTGGTGCATATGGTTGCGCAGATCGACAAAAGCACGCCCGTGATTTTTCTAGATACCGAAATGCTATTTCCTGAAACGCTTAAGTATCAGCAGGATTTATCTGTGCAGCTTGGTTTGACGGATGTGCGCGTGATTGGCCCTGACCGATCCGAGGTATTGACCAATGACGTCGATGGCTTGCTGCATCAGGCCGATCTGGATGCCTGCTGTGACCTGCGCAAGACACAACCATTAAACAGCGCCCTGCAAGGCTTTGATGGCTGGATCACTGGGCGCAAACGCTACCATGGTGGGCAACGCGCGCAATTACCGCTATTCGAAAAAGAAGAGCGTAAAATCAAGATCAATCCGCTGGCGAACTGGACCTCTAAAGATGTCCAAAGCTACATCAACGCCTACGATTTGCCGCGTCATCCGCTGGTCGCCCAAGGCTACCCGTCTGTCGGCTGCATGCCCTGCACCACACGCACAAGCAATGTTGAAGATCACCGTGCAGGCCGCTGGCGTTCAACGGAAAAAACTGAATGTGGGATCCATAACGCCCCGCGTGAGGTCAAAGCAGCATGAGTGTTATTGTAACAGACACAGGCTTTGCGCCTGATGATTTCGCATGTGGCTTTGTGGCACTGTCCGAAGTTGCCGCCAATGATTGCGACTACGGCATTGATCTGGCATCCAACACCGCCCATGACGCGCTCGCTGGCCTCAATAATGCCCTGATGATCCGCATCGATTTTCCATCCTTCGCGGATGGGCGCGGCTTTACCCTTGCGGCGATGCTACGCCGCGCGGGCTACAAGGGGCGCTTGCGGGCCAAGGGCCATGTGTTGGCCGACCAATACGCCATGGCGCGCCGGTCCGGCTTTGACGAGGTCGAAATCGACGACGCGCTGGCCGCGCGCCAACCCGCCGATCAATGGCAGAACCGTGCCGATTGGCAAAATCACAACTATCAGGCACGCTTGCGCGGCTAGCACCCTTTCCCTGATCCACATCAATGACTAAGACGGAGGGTGGCCCTAGAAGGCTGCCATGAACCTTATGACCGAGCAGACACCCTTGACCACACAAACCGCCAAAGCCGTCCCCACCCTGCCCGATCCGCAGACCGTAACGGAAGTGAAACACTACACCGACAGGCTGTTCTCCTTTCGGGTGACGCGGCCTGCATCTTTGCGGTTCCGGTCGGGCGAGTTCGTGATGATCGGCCTGATGGGCGGTCCTGATCCAAAGACCGGCAAGCAAAAGCCATTGCTGCGCGCCTATTCCATCGCGTCCCCATCATGGGATGAGGAGTTGGAGTTCTATTCCATCAAGGTTCAAGACGGCCCACTGACATCGCTTTTGCAACACATCAAGCCGGGCGATGAGCTGATTTTGCGGCCCAAACCAGTTGGCACATTGGTGCATGACGCCCTGATCCCCGGTAAACGCCTTTGGTTCTTTGCAACCGGCACCGGCTTTGCGCCTTTCGCGTCATTGCTGCGCGAGCCGCAAACCTATGAGGACTACGACGAGATCATTATCACCCATACCTGCCGTGAAGTCGGCGAGCTGACTTACGGCCGTGACTTGATCGAGGCGCTCAAAACCGACGAGTTACTCAATGATGTGATCGGCGATGGGTTTTGGAAGAAGATCAAATACTATCCCACCACGACCCGCGAAGAGAGCCCAAAGATGGGCCGCATCACCGACTTGATGCGCTCTGGCGAGGCATTTGCCGACCTTGGTTTGCCACCGCTGTCGCCCGAGGCCGATCGGGCAATGATCTGCGGAAACCTTGCGTTTAACTTAGAGCTGAAAGAAATACTTGAAGAATACGGGCTGGTCGAAGGGGCGAATTCAAAGCCAATGCATTACGTGGTGGAAAAAGCGTTCCTCGACTAAAGTAAGGCACCATTCAAATGAAAAAGGCCGCGTCATTGTTGACGCGGCCTTTTGTTTAGGGCCAAACCCTAAATTACATACCGAGCAAGTTCTTGATATTGTCCAGAACTGGCTGCAGCAAAGCAGGGTTGTCTTTGGCGAAGCCCAGCGCTGTTGCCAGCGTTGTCTTTTCGCCTTCTGGGATGTCACTGCCTTCAAGCAGAGCGGCTACCTTGTCTGCATCAAAGCCATCAACGGTCAGCAGATCGCCGGCGATCGCCATCAGGTCGTCGCCAGCTGCGGTTGCTGCAGCTTCCAACTCAGCTGCAGCAGTAGCCTCTTCAACGGCGGCAGCGGCCTCTGCTTCGGCAGCAGCTGCGGCAGCAGCTGCTTCAGCGGCGGCTTCTACTTCAGCGGCGGCAGCGGCCTCTGCTTCGGCAGCAGCTTGGGCTGCAGCGGCTTCAGCTTGTTGTGTGGCTCCGGTCAGTACACCGACCGCTGCACCAGGGCCGCGGCCCTCTGCGGCGTATTGGTATCCAAAGAAACCAACGACTGCCACAATAATGATTATCGCGATTGCGCGCATTGCTCATATCCTTTTAAATTTGCACATATGGGCCA
>JBLHTS010000022.1:0-20850 GCA_047627695.1 Yoonia sp.
GGCACGGCGAAGACTCCTGCAGTTGCCCACTTGTTACTCGATGATTACAGGAAATCTTACGGAACTCGATCATTGGGCGATGCTGCCATAGGGCTTTCAGCGAGGCCAGACGCAAAAAAGCCACGGCCTTTGCGTGCGACTCTTCAAACGTTGACATGGCGTTGACACAAAATGCGCAAGCAAAATCCCAACTGTTTAGGTCGGGTTTTATCTATTTGATATCGTTTATTAATTTGGTTGTGGGAGGGCGATCGGCACAAGAAAGTACCAAGGAGAAACTATCGATACCCGTCTAGATGCTGCTGTCAGACAAATGCGAACCAGTTTCAGTTCTCCAGCAACCTCAATCCCTTAGGCTGCTGGAGTTCGAATGCTGCCTTGCGATCACGGCGTTTGTGACGAAGCTTTCCAGGATGTCCCCATCGTGATTCACGGCCCGCCAAAGATAGTGCGTCTCGCCGGTAACCTTCACGAATACCTCGTCCAGGTGCCACTGCCAATTGGAATATGCGCGCATCTGGCTGACCCTTTTCTCGCGGATCTCTGCGGCAAACAGCGGGCCAAATCTGTTCCACCAAAACCGAACCGTTTCGTGGCTTATGTTGATCCCGCGCTCGTTCAGCAAGTCCTCGACATTGCGGAGCGAAAGTGGAAATCAAACGTATATCATCACCGCCAGCCGGATGGTCTCGGGGCTGCTGTGAAAGTAGCGAAAGAGGGGACGTCTTGTCATCAATAAAAGCTAAGTGCTCGCCCCGTTAGCCTCAACAAGATTTCTTCTGACAGTGCACTTCGACGGACTTAATTGGCCAGATGCCATCAAAACTGGCCAAAAATTTTGCTTGCGTGATTAGATTCCTTATGCAAGGTTTATTTACACAAAATTAATTACCTTTACGTTAGGTAATGTTAATTTCTTTGTTATGATACTCTACTGCATGACAAAATGTTTGGAGTATCTTTGACTAGAAGGCTAACCCTAATAGTGCGATCAAACTCTGCGAAAATTGCATGAGTTACACTCTATGATCCGCCCTCTCCTCCTTTGGACAACGGTGATTTTGGCAATTATACTCGGCGCATGGATACTTCTGTCGCCCTGTGCTGTGCGAATCCTTTTCCGTCCTGATCTTGTGGGGTCCTGTAAACCAATGACACAGGCTGAATTTAATCGGGATGATCAGGTGCTGTTGGTCCAACAAGAGCGCACAGATTTACTCTCCGAAATTCGCAGGTTGGAACGCGACCTCGCCTCGCAAATTTGCGAACCTGCGCAAAATCATTTGGCCGCCCTTAACGCAGACGGAATCGACGAGGACGCTTGGCTCCGTCAGGAGCTCACTGCGCTCGAAGGGTGCTGGGAGCTCGACGGTCAAGATTTTAATGTGCGAAATGTGCAAACCAATACCATCACATCCTACAACGTCTGGGAAATTTGTTTTGACGCCAATGGCGACGGCCGACAGACTCTTTCGGCAGAAGACGGAAAGACCTGCGAGGGCGGCAGCTCCGCTACCTTTGAAGAAGACGGCAAGCTGAGAATTTCCGATCTGGCGGCCGTTGAATGCAGGGATGACAGTGTGATCTTCCGGCGAGAAACTGTGTGTACGCTGACTGCAGAAGGAGGCGCAGAATGTCGTTCAACCCAACCTGACGACGCCCGTGGTGGGCAATCCAATGTGCGTTTGCGGCGAAAGGAAATCTGATCCATGGCCGATCAGTTCATAGGAAAGTCCCGTCTGGACGGCGAACAATTGCTCGAAGGGCCAGGCGGCCTTGCGCTGGACCGCTACCCCGCGTTGCGGGCTGCCCTTGCTGGCGTTGGTGATGGCTCTGCGGCAGGGTTGTTTGCCGAGCCGCTGCGCAATCCTGGCAACGACATGGCGCCGGGATCCATTTCTTGGTACAGTGAATATTCAGGCGATCCACAACCGCTCAGCGGGCTGAGGGATGATGCCCGCCGTGTGGCCGAAGGACGTTTGTCCACTACCTTGGCGATGGTTGCCCCGCTATTGGGGGATCCCGATCTCGGGCCACTGTTGGGTCAGGCAATGCATGTGCGTGATCGAGGCGATATCCAGGTCATTGACGGATACCCTGTACTAACAAACTGGGGGATGCTGCCCGCGAAACTGCCAATGACGGATAAATCCCGCAACGACCATTTTTCCGGCACGCTGGGCCGATATCTAGGTCTTTCTCAGGCACCAGGCATTTCTGCAGCCGAAGTTGAGGACAAATGGCGCAATCATGCCCACATCGCCACGGGCATCGGAGCCGCCGTTGCGGCTGCCGAGGCAGTGCCGTCCGCTGCTTCCACTACCACACTGGCATCCATTGAAGCCGAAACACTGTCAGATACCGCATCTTCTGAGCATAACGCTTCGGGAGGGGGCGCGAGGACACCTGTGCCCCCTCCGATGTTTCCCGCGTCACGTGCGCAGTGGCCGTCATGGGTATTCTGGCTGCCAGGTGTAGTGCTGGTTTTGTTGTTGGGGACGTTCATCTTCTGGCTGCTGTTGCCTGGCAACCGGATCTTTCCTGCCCAACAAGGTGACCGAATCGCGAATTTTGATAACCGAAGCGCGAGTATCTTGCGTGAAAGCAACAGTGCACTTGACGATCGGGCCGCCCAATTGCGCGCAGCGATTGATGGCGCGACATGCAGTCCCGAAGGCGACCTTATCCTGCCAAACGGGCGCACACCCGAAGGCCTGCTTCCGGTTTTGCCCTCAAACCACATGGAGAACATCGCGCCGCAGAGCTCGCCTATGCCGATTGAACCCAATACCGTGATGCCGCCTTCTCCGACACGTCTTGTTCCACCCGAAAGCAGTCAACCAGGCAACCAGGGCGCGTCTGCTGAAACTCTGATCCATCTAATCGAACAGACGACTGTGCTTGTAATTAACCGCCAACCGGGCAGCGACGAATTTGGCTTTGGCTCCGGTTTTTTTATTGCGCCTGATCTGATCGTGACGAATTTCCACGTCGTTGATGGTCATAACGGTACCGTCGAAGTGGTCAGCCCGTCCATTGGCGGCACGCAAACGGCGACAGTGCTGGCCATGGCCGGGCCATTCGAGTCCACGGCTCAAGACTTTGCCCTGCTGCGGGTTGATGGCGCCGATGCGCCGTACCTCGTTCTTCGCGGACCTGAAACGCCACCGTCTCTCGATAACATCTACGCGGCCGGCTTTCCCGGTGACGTCATGGAAGGTGAGTTAAACTTCCACCGTGCGATCGAAGGGGACATAACTGTCGTGCCGCCAGTGTTCGTCACTGACGGCATCATCAGCACAGTCCAGAACATCACCGACCATGTGCAGGTCATCCTGCATTCCGCTCCAATCTCCAAAGGAAATTCAGGTGGTCCGTTGCTGGACAGTTGCGGCCAGGTTACTGGCATCAATACGTTAGTGCGCACCGGTCCGATGCGCACGCTGAACATTGCGCTGACCAGTGCGGATATTGCGAGTTTTCTTGCTGTAAATAATGTCACTGCCGACCAGTTGCCAACCTGTGGCCCCGAACTGCGACCCACCCCAACAGCACCTGAATCCCCTAATCCCGCGCCAGAAGATGACTCAAGTACCGACATCGCACCTGATACCATGCCCGAACCGGCACCCGAGGACTAGCGCACTATGTGGTGGAAACAACGGATTTGAAGCTGACAAGCACCACGTCACAGCAGCTCAAGCAATTGGGTAGCCCGGGCCAGCGGTCGGTCGAGCTGATCCGCGCGACACTGTCCGACTGTCTGTCCGAAAGACACGCCGATCTGTTCGCAGACCCCGTGCCAAGCCCGGCGGGTGATCGTATCGATTGGCTTACTGAATTAGATGGGCCTGCGACACGTTTATCAGACCTTCCGGACGAGGACGCAGACACGGTCAGAGTCCAGCTAACAGGTCTGGTTGGCGATATTCTCAGCCTTGCGGATACTTTAGAAAACAACGAAGATAAGGCTGAGCAGCGGCTCGGTGAAGCGTTAAGAAATGCCGTTGAAATCCCAGATGAGGCCAACAGCGTCTTTGTCGTTGAAACACCTGATGGCGATGCGGCCTATCAACCGGTTTTGGTAAACTGGGCGCATCGATCTGATCTGATTCAGGTACAGGGTGGTATCCTAAGCGGGCGTGTTGCCGTGAACACACCCGCTCCTCAGGCCGACGAGGAGACCGACGGGATCGACAGCCAGACCGTGGAGCCTGCCCGAGCTGTGCTGGTTGATCGCAGCCCACGTCCTTGGTGGTGGCTGCTTGTGCCACTGTGGCTGACTGTCGCGGTGCTGACGGCTTGGCTGTTCTGGTTAATGATCCCCACTTGCGGGCTGAAATTTGGAGACAGGTTCGACTTCTGCCCGAATGAAGTGGTCGAAGGATTTACAGACGAGCGTGAACAAATTGTCCTGCTGAACCGAATTGATCAGTTGGAACGCGAATTTGCCCTCCTGGATGAAGGCTGTGCGCCTCCGCCGGAACCCGAACCAGAAGAGGAAGCCCGCCTCACCGATGACATAGACGAGCGACTTGACCGGAAAAACGCGCAGGACGGCGAGTTGACCGTGACATTGGCCTGGGACAACACCGCCGATCTTGACATGCACCTGACCTGTCCGGGGGGAGGGGTGATCAATTTTAACAACCGCAACAGCTGTGGCGGCATACTCGATCTGGATGCCAACGCAGGAAGCGGGCTCACAAGCGAACCGGTGGAACACATCGTCTTCGAAAACCCGAGCCTCGGCGAATACCGTGTCCGAGTGCACTTGTATCGCGACACGGCTCCGCCTACCACCCATGCGTTCAGCCTTCGGATCCAAATCGGGTCCGAAGTTCAAGACCTCAGCGGATCCGTCGACCAGTCAAACAGAGAATGGGTTCACACCTTAACTTACGGAAATTAGATAATGGCAAATGACGCACAGGCGACCCTCCGAACGCCACACAATTTTGAGGACGTGATTTCTATCGTTCCGTTTTCAGGCATTCAAACGCTAGATTTTGGGTTCTCAATCGAAGGGCAGCGGATCCGCACGCCGTTTGCGGAAATAGTCACGATAGCCGACGCCGATCTGGACGGTGACAACGCCAAACTGATTCCACTCAGCGGGGATGTCGACGCGGACAAGGTGATGATGGATGTGCAATCTGCCTCCTCAGAGGTCCACTACGAGATCAACGAACGCCAGGCCATGTCGCCGTTTCTGGAAAAATGGATTCCGATTCCCGTGTTGCGTCTGCGCAAAGAACGCGGCCCCAAGGGTACAGAAAGCTATGACAACGGCCCGAGCACTTGGGCCCGCCTTCGGGTGACCGAACTGGAACAGATTGACCCCAAAACCGGCCACAGCCACCGTGTTCAACTGGCGCTAGACACAGCTCTTGTGGACAGCAATCCTGACTATGCCTACCTCGCACCAGAACTTGATGACAGCCGCAACCCTCGTGATTTCCGCTTTGTTGCGGATCCAAAAAATATGACCTGGTTTCTGCGCCGCCCTGCCCCTGAACTGGGCCCAGATGGATCCCACACTGATTTTCAGGCCTGGGTGTCGGATTGGGTCAAACATCTGTTTGATCAGTTTCTCGGGCAGGACCGCCGCAACCACCCGGTCGAAGATGGTCTCGCCTTTGAACATTGGGCGCGGTATCTGGCCTTCCTTCAGGTCATCGACAAAATGATTCATGTGCCCCTGTTTCGCCTGATCAATACCGTGTCCGAACGTGACCGTGACGCGCCTGTGGATGTTGATCTCGTTCTGGATATCGGCAACAGCCGCACCTGCGGCATCCTTGTGGAGCAATTCCCCGGCGACGGAAGGGTGGATTTATCCAAATCATATGAGCTTGCCGTACGAGATCTGTCGCGGCCGGAATTCTATTATGCTGGCCTAATCGCCAGCCGTGTGGAATTTGCCGAAATGACCTTTGGCGCAGATCAGTTTGCAGCTGGATCTGGGCGTCGCAATTCGTTCTTGTGGCCCAGCTTTGTCCGTGTAGGACCCGAAGCATTGCGTCTCGTTCAGGCCGAACAGGGCACCGAAACGCTGTCGGGCTTGTCTTCTCCAAAACGCTATCTCTGGGACAACAATCCGACGACCCAGGACTGGCGTTTCCACGCCCATAACGATACCAGCAGCTTGCCCCGTGGTGCACGCGCGGCGATGCAGTTCCTTAATGAGATGGGCGATGTGTTGCCCCAAGTTGAAGAGGAAGAAAAGCGCAAGCTGCGCGAACGCAACCCCTCAAATCACAAACGTGCCATTCGTCCGCGGTTTTCGCGATCCTCCCTATATGGTTTTATGCTCGCGGAGATTATTTCCCACGCCCTTGTTCAGATCAACGACCCAGCGGAACGCGCACGCCATCTGCAATCGGATGTGCCACGCCGTCTAAAACGGATAATCCTGACGCTGCCAACGGCCACCCCTATGCAGGAACAATCCATCATCCGCTCGCGGGCCGAGGGGGCCCTAAAATTGGTCTGGAAACGAATGCAGAACACGGGCCAGACGGCCAAAGGCCAAGAGATGCCCAAACTCATCGTGGAATGGGACGAGGCAAGTTGTACTCAAATGGTGTTCCTCTACAATGAAATCATGCAAAAATTCGGTGGCAGAATCGACCAGTATTTGTCGCTGCTTGGCAAACCCCGCCGCGTGACGCCTGAGGTCTCTCCCACCCCGTCCTTGCGGATTTGTTCGATTGATGTCGGTGGTGGCACAACCGACCTGATGATCACGACATTCCACAGTCAAGATGATAAGGTCTTGTTACCGCACCAGAACTTTCGCGAAGGTTTCCGCATTGCGGGGGATGATATCCTTGCAAAGGTTATTTCCACCGTTCTGTTGCCTCAAATCGGTGCGGACGTAAGGCAAGCGGGTGGCACCAACATCAACGCCCATATGGCCGAATTGTTCGGTGGAGACGTAGGCGGCATGGATCAGCGCACGGTGCAATTGCGCCGTCAATACGTGCTGCGGGTTCTGGTGCCATTGGCCGTGTCCCTACTTGAACAAAGCGAAACTGCCGACGCAGACTCCCTTCTGACGCTTAGTCCCACTCAAATCCTTGGCGCGCTGCCTCGTACGGCCCACTCTTTAGAAGCAAGCGAAGATCCCACACCCGATCTGCTCGATCTGCCTGAAACCCTGCTCAACTTTCTGGACCTTACGATGCAAACCGCAGGGGCGAAAGACTGGGCGTTGAACACGATGAACCTTTCAATTCCTCGCCGTGCCATTGATGCAGCTGTGCGCGAAGTCATGCAAAGCGTCCTTTATAACATGGCTGAGGTTATCGATCATCTCGATTGTGACTTTGTGCTTCTGACAGGGCGTCCCTCTCGGCTTCCTGGGCTGCGCGACGTGCTGGAAAATACGTGCGTCGTCAAACCGGACCGGCTGTTGTCGATGCATGACTATCGAACCGATCAGTGGTACCCCTACCGCGACCGTGTCACCCAGAAAATCGGTGATCCGAAGACGACCGTGGCTGTTGGTGCGATGCTGATGGCTCTGGCCGACAACCGCATCGCCAATTTTGCAGTGCGCACGGATGCATTCCAGATGCGATCCACGATCCGCTACATAGGAGAAATGGAGGTCACCGGGCAAATCCTTGAAAACCGTGTGTTATTCAAGGACGAAGACGAAGTCGGTAAGATCAGCAAAATCAACATGGTTGGGCCGGTCCATTTGGGAAGCCGCCAGTTGCCGTTGGAACGCTGGACGACGACGCCACTCTATCGGCTGGATTTCGTGTCCCCCGAAAAAATGCGTGGGCGCACACCAGTCAAGGTGCCGATCACGCGGCGCGATTTTGACGATGACGCGGAAGGCACGGATGAAGTCCTGCGCTCTGAGGCGCTGAAAGAGGCCTTCTCGCTGATGGACGGTGAAGACTGCGATGGTGGCGGCGTAAAACACAAAGCAGAGCTGGCCCTGCGCCTGCACACGCTGGGGATGCGAGACGACTATTGGCTCGACACCGGCACATTTATATTGACTTGACGTGAGGAATATTTCGAATGGATAAAAGTCAACTCAAGGCTGATTGCAGCAATTTCGTGCAAACTACGAAAGATGCGCTCGATTGGGTCGCGACCCCGCAAAACGCCGCGCGACTCGACAGCGCTGCCCATGGGTTGACGCGCAATCTGCGGCGCGTGGCGAGGCGTGCAGAAAAACTCGCGCGTGCGGTGGATCGCAATGCTTCTGTGTCAGTATTCGGCCCATCTCAGGCGGGCAAAAGCTTCTTGGTGTCCGTGCTTGCGCGGCCCCAGTCCGGCCCGCTGATAGCTAACTATGAAGGCGACGGCAAAGCGCTTGACTTCATCAAAGATATCAACCCGGAGGGTCAAGGCGAAAGCACGGCTCTGGTGACTCGCTTTACTGTCAATCGCTCTGCTCCGCAGAACGGATTCCCCGTCAAACTATCAATGCTGTCGGAAAGTGACGTGTTACGCGTGCTGATTAACAGTTTTTACCGCGATGGCGATCAATCCGAACCTGTATTGCAAGCGGCGGAACTAACCTCCCATTTGGACCACTTCAAACCCAGCGCCGGCATGGGTGCAGGCGGTTTGACTTCCGACGATATTTGGGAGGTTCAGGAATACGTCGAGACCAATTTCGCTCGCGCCGCCTATGCAATGTCGCTGGAACAATACTGGGACCGCGCCGCAGAACTTGCCCCCGATTTACCTCACAAGGATCGCGGAGAGCTGTTTTCCGTCCTCTGGGGCGGCCATGAGGCGATGACAGACCTGTATCTGCTGCTGGCAGAGGCCCTGTCCCAGACTGGCCACGCTGAGGTAATTTTTGCCGACACTGACGTTTTGGTGCCCAAGGATACGTCAATCATCGATGTTAAAATGCTGCACCAACTTTACAGCGCCCCGAACGATCACCCAGTCACGGTCCATGTCCCCGGCAAGGGCGATGTGAAGATCGGCAAGCCCCTCTTGTCCGCCCTTACGGCGGAAATGGAAGTGCCAATGGCGCAACTGCCCCATGACGTGCTGGAGTACACCGACCTTTTGGATTTTCCGGGCGCGCGCAACCGCTTTGAACGCCCGCTCGAGGAGTCTCTGCGTTCGCCTGCCGAAAATCTCAGCGAAATGTTCCTGCGCGGAAAGGTAGCCTATCTGTTTGACCGCTATGTGGCCGAACAGGAAATCACTGCGATGTTGCTGTGTGTACCGCCCAGCAACATGGACACTGTTGATTTGCCGGGCCTTGTGGATGGCTGGATTTCCGACACCATGGGCACCGATCCGGCAACCCGTGCAGTGGCAGATAATATCTTGTTTTTCGTGCTGACCAAGTTTGACAATTACCTAGTCGATACTGCCGCCAGTGGCGATGACGTCAGCCGCTTTGATCGCGGGATCGGTACGACGCTGCATGAAAAATTCGGTCAAAGGCGCGACAAATGGGTGGAAAACTGGGGGCCGGGCGCGCCATTCAAGAATTGCTTCTGGTTGCGTAACCCCAATTACCCCGCAGAGACATTCTTTAAATACGGCAGTGGCCGAGAAGAACCACGCGAAGAGAAGGCGGATCGTCTTGCCGCATTAAATTTGGCCTATAAATCCGCCGAACTGGTGCAGCGCCATTTTAAAGATCCCGACGCGGCATGGGGATCGGCGATGACAGCCGAAGACGGAGGCGTCGCCTACCTGATCGAAGAAATGACCAAGGTGTGCAAACCCAACACCAAGCCTGACCAGATTCAGATCCAGTTGAACCGCCAACGCGAAAAACGCGACAGCAGCCTGCTGCCTTACTACATTTCCGACGACATCGAAGCCCGCTGCATCAAGGTGCGCGAAGAAATGAACGAACTCATTCCAGATCTCGAAGGCGTTCTGGATCGCGGCGCATTCGGCACGTTTCTATCCGCTCTCGCCGTTGAACAGGACCGTGTGCGCGACGCAATTTCGACGATACCCGATCATATCCGCCTCAATGCAGGGCAATCACGCAGCGTACCCTCCACCACGGCAACTCCCGGTCGATCGCGTTGGGGGGCCGCGTCAAAGGCAAAGGCCGAACCGGCGCAGCCCACCGCGCCGGCACCTGACGATGAAAACCGCACCATGACGCGCGAAACTTATATGGCGACCTCCGCGCTACGAATGTGGTCAGATCGTCTGATGGAATTACGCAGTACCGCGCCGACGGAGTTTGGCGTGTCCGACCAAACTGCCGCAACCGTCATTGCAGAGCTGCAAAAGGCCGTTCACCGGCTAAACCTGAAAGACGTGATGTCCAAGCAGCTTTGCGATGTCAGCTATGGTTTGCAAATCACAGATCAGGCCCCCGCCGCCGCCATACTGTGCGCCGAGCAAATCAACCGTTTTGTTGCGCAGCTTGGCTATGATCAAATCCCCGCAGGCCTGCGCCCCAACCTCAAGATGACGGACACGCCGGATGTGCCAGTGTTCGCCGAGCGCCCGCGCAATGACGATGTAAATACCCTGCCAGACAATATGGTGAACACGTCAGAGCGGGTTTGGTTTGACTGGGTTCACGCTTTTGCCGACCTTGGTGAACGCAACGTGCGCGCGGCTGACGGAACCGAAATTGACACGGTCCAAAACACACGTTTGGGCGACATCCTCAAGATTGATCCAACGGAACATCTGACATGAGTGTGCTCGACCTCCAACTGGAAACCAGCCAAGGACCAGCTGGGTACGCGCGCCTGACCCCGATGGTGGCATCGTTCGATCAATCGCCAGTTTACGTGACTGTTCTGGACGAATACCTGGGCAAATATTTGACCGAAAACGGCCATTGGCACGCACAGGAAACTTGGTTCGGCCCTTATGAAATCGGCGCTGACAAAAGCATCGTCATTGGCCCCGAAATCGTTAATCACATCGAAGAATACAAGGTTGTCAATATCACGGCGGGGGGGCTTGTCGATGTGATGTCATGGCCTGATACCATTGCGATCTCTCCAGGGGCCAAGGCCATTGGCGTCGCTCATGCGGACCCCGCTTCAATCATTAGACATCCAGATAACGCGTTGAAAGGCAGTGTCGAAATACCGTCTGAACCGACGCCAGCACCTGATCCTAAACGTGATCCTGATCCAACAATCACGCCCGAACCATCCTCCAACTCTTGGAAATCCATAGTTGCCATGCTAGCTTTGGCCGGAATTGTAGCAACTGCTGTCTATTTCTATCTGGACGGTGAAACGCCGCCCATTATTCCAAAACCAGAGCCTGTAATCATTCTGGAGCCAGAGCCCGAGTTAACGCTACTTCCCGTACCTGTCGCTGATCCCTGCGCGCCACATCAGTTACGTGCCGAAACAAATGATTTTGCAGCCCTGCGCGAGATTATCACCAGCTGCGGTGGTGCCGTGGATGCTGGTTTGGCCTTGAACCTACTTGATCAGGCCGAACGAACAGGCGACGGGCGCGCAGTGATGGATTTCGGACATTTGTACAACCCCGATCACAGTGATCCGCTTCTCGAAGACCAACTAGGCGTGGAGTTAAGCGAAGATCGCGCAACGGCGCTTGCCTATTATAAACGGGCGCTGGAGTCGGGAGTGTCAGAGGCACAAACCCATCTCGATGATCTCTGCGAAACTCTTAAAGACAGCACCAGCCTGATCGAACAGAACGCCCACCGCGACAATTGCACCGCCCCATAGGAGCCTTTTGATGACAGCCCTTTTCCGCCGTTTCCTGCTCGCCCTTAGTCTGATGCTATCTGTGGCCTTAACTTTGCCCGCCTTCGCTCAAGAAACGCAGCGGCCCCTGTTGGTCGAGGGTAAAAACACTGTCTATCAGCGCGTTTTGACTCGCATGGATGTGGTCGCACTTGATGGGCCGGACGGCGCGACGGTGGATGATCTTTATGCCTTCAGCCCACTTTACGTCTATGCGCGCGACGGTGAATGGCTGAACCTTGGCACAACAGATCGCAAAGCGGATTTTTGGCTGCCGTCATCCACGGTGGTCGATTGGAAACACAACATCGTCGCAACCTTTAACGCGCCGTCCAACCGCAACCGCCAACTTCTGTTTGATGGACAAGAGACCTTGCAGAATTTCCTGCATAACTCCGAAAACCTAGTGGCATTGCAACCGATTTTGGTGGAAGAGGCCGATCTTGACCGCCTGCGTCCAGGAGTTGGGATCAATGCTGTAGAGCCAGCGCAATTTATTGATATATCGCAAGAATTCTACATTATGCCAATTCTGAATTTCGTTCGGGATCTGCATCCATTAAGTGTAAATGATAACTTGTTGCTCAATGTGGCGTCCCTTCCGCTGGACACCGACCCGCCCGAAAACCCGAATATGCAGGATTTTGACGCAGGCGTCGTTTTTGTCTTTGACACGACCCAATCCATGCAGACCTATCTGGATCGCTCAAGAGCTTTGCTTACTCAGATGGTCAACGAGGCTGCCGGATCCGAGGTTGGCGACCGTATCCATTTCGGGGCCATCGGGTTTCGTGATAATCCGGAGGCCTCTGACGGTCTGGAATACAGGATCAAGGAAATCATCCCGCTCGAACGGCGCGACGACAATGCAGTCGTCATTGACGCCATTGCGGCCGCGGAGGCAGCAACCGTGTCCAGTCCCGGCTTTAACGAGGACAGCATTGAAGGTGTGCGATTTGCGCTGCATGAAACTGATTGGCAACAGGACGGAAAGCCCTTTGGTGGGCGCTATATAGTGTTGGTCACAGATGCGGGCCCCAAAGCTCCGGGTGATCAGAATGCTGCAACCGACACGGATCCGGCGACGCTGCGCATTGCCGCACAGGACAAAGGCGTCGCCATCTTGACCCTGCACCTCACAACCGAGGCTGGCGGTGAAGGTAATCACGCCTACGCAAGCAGGGCCTATTCGGAGCTTTCGACCTTTGACGGCACGACTTATTACTACAACATCGAAGGTGGCGATCCGGAGGCCTTCCAGCGCGAAGGCACCAACACGCTGAACGCCATTATTGACCACATTCGCATAGCCATGGGCGAAGAAACCCAGCAATCGGACGTGGACCGCCCAGAAGGCATGGACCGCCTTGGGCCTGCCATGCGGCTGCGCTGGCTTGGACGGCGCGATGCCACGCAGGCACCGGATGTGATCTCGTCTTGGGTCTCCACCCTCGCTGCCGAAAGCGGGGTGCGTTTTGCTTTTGAACCCCGCCTGCTAGTGACCAAGAACGAATTGGCGACGATGGCCACATTGGTCAGCGAATTCATCACCCTAGGTGAAAACGTCCAAAGCTATGAGGACTCGCAGGCGTTCTTTGAACAGATGCAACAAACGGTTCTGCGCGCTGTCGAAGACCCTTCGCGTATGCAACGAATCCCCGAAGCTGGACTAGAGGATGCACTGGAATATCTGGTTGATCTGCCTTACCGCAGCCAAATCCTGCAGTTTGATGCTGAAGTTTGGGGGGATGACGTCGCCGGACGGCGCCAAATTCTCGACAGTTTGCGACCGCGTCTGGCGCAATATCGAACTTGGCTCGATGATCCATCTGTCTGGACGGAACTCTACGACGCATCGCAGCCTGGCGATACGGTGTTTGCGATGCCGTTCGAGATGCTGCCGTAGGTCAGAACCATCATGTCCTCAATCTCCCTCATTGCAGCGCCTATGTCCTGCCTGTTGACCGACAAAGACCGGACCTTCCGGCTCGATGTGTCGGGCTTTCAACTCGACAGCGGGCAGGCGTTGGCCCTGATCGGGCACAGCGGCACCGGCAAAACCCTGTTTCTAGAAATGCTGACGCTGTTGCGCCGCCCGGAGGTTGGCAGCACCTATGCCTCGCTTGATGGAGACGTGGTTGCCGATCTTCTGGCGCTTTGGGGGGATCCTGTCGCGTTGCAACGCCGACGGGCGACGTTGTTTGGCTTTGTGCCCCAAACCGGCGCGCTGCTACGCTACCTCAGTGCGTGGGACAATGCCGCCTTAGCGCAGGAATTGACCGGTCGGATTGATCTGGACTGGCTCGGCACTTTGTTTGACGTCCTCGACCTCACCCAAGAGCGTGACAAACGCCCAGAGGGCCTTTCCATTGGTCAACGCCAGCGTGTCGCTATTGCTCGCGCCCTGGCCCATAAACCGGCCTTTGTGATCGCCGACGAGCCAACCTCGGCGCTGGATCCCGACAACGCCCTTGTGGTTCTCAAACTGCTGCTAAAACTGGCTCGTGAAACCGGGACCGGCGTGCTGCTGTCCAGCCATGATCAGCGCCTGCTGGACCGCTTGTCGATCAACACGGTGCAACTCCTCAAGGCGGCGGACTCGACCGAAAAACACGTCCGCGTCATGCTCAACACCGCTCAGGTGGCGGCATGATCGGTCACGTCATTCGCCTTGCCCTTGCTGACATGTGGCGCGATCGGCTCAGCGCAATTTGCACGGCGATTCTGATCTCAGCGATTATTGTACCACTGTTGGTGCTTCAGGGCGCGCGCGCAGGTGTTTATGAATTGTCGCTGTCGGAACTCATCAAAGACCCCAACGCGCTGCGCATAGAAACCGTCGGAAATACTGCCGTTTCATCCGACATGGCCGACACGATCCGTGGCTGGGACAACGTGGCCTTTATTGTGCTGCGACCGCGGGCATTTGCGGATTTCGTGCGCATTCGCAACCCTGCCAATCGCCAGATCGATGATGCGATTGCACTGTCTTCGGGCAACAACGACCCCTACCTCGCGGCTCCTGTTGCTTTTGAAAGCCATACGCTTGTTCTAACCCACGACCTCGCCGATACGCTTGGGCTGGCGGTTGGCAATCCGGTTGAACTAATTTCGAACGTTTCAGGGCGGCCACAACAGTTGCGCATTCCAATGATCGTCGAGCAAATCCTGCCCTCTGGCGGGATCGAAGGCAGCACGGTGCTTGTCCTGCCGCAAGTCGTCGATCTCTTCGAAGCCTTCATCGACGGCTACGCCCTTCCAGCCTTTGGCATTGAAACCGGCAGCAACGCAACCGGCCGCGTGCCCCAGTTTGAACGCATGCGGCTTCACGTTACTGATCTTTCCGCCGTCATCCCCGTGCAGGCCCGCATCAAAGCTGAATTTGGCCGCGACACGAGCTCTGCAGGTGAGATCATCGCCGCCGCAGACGCCCTGTCAGAAAAGCTTGGTGTGGCGCTCGCGATCTTGGTAGTGGTCGGCATCGTCGGACTGGTCGCTTCGCTCGGTTTTGGGTTCTGGGCCGAAGTCCATCGCAAAAAACTGAGCCTTGCAACACTCGCGTTGATGGGTATGCCAGCGCGGTCTCTTGTGGCCTATCCAGTGGTGCAATCCATCGTCTCGGCTGCCCTTGGTCTTGCGCTGTCAATCCTACTTTTTGGGGCGGCAGCATTTGCGGCAAACAATTTGTTTTTTGATCTTTTTAAAGGGGCGGCGGTGTTACAATTGTCCGTGCCCACAATCCTTGCAGTTATCTTTGGCACCCTTGCTATTGTCATTGCAACCTCCAGCTTTGCCGGTCTGCGCTGCCGTCGATTTGATCCTGCCACCGTTCTGCGAAGCGAAGGGTAATTATTATGAACCGCTCTCTCATCTACTCCGTGCTTCTCAGCCTTTGCATCTCACTGCCTGCCACCGCGCAATCCATCGAATGGCAAGAGGTTTTCTACGATCCTGGGGCGGCCCAAAACACTGTCGCAGACTTGATCCTGCCCTTGCCTTGTGGTGGCGCAATGTCATTCCAGCGGATCGAGGTGCCCGTGGATGCAACGGACCCTCTGGATGACCGCAAATTGCGCCTTGGCCGCTCCGATCTGACAAATGGCTATTCTGAATATTTACGCTTTGCGTATTTGCGGGGTCCTTTCGTCACTCCTGAAACCGCAGATACAATGACGCATTTCTATATGGCGCGCTACGAACTGACCGGCGCTCAACTGACGGCGCTGGAAAACGCGCAGGTTTGTGATGCAGGCGAGTCGATTGTGGCGCCCTTGCCGCTGGACCGCCTGTCCGCCACGAGTTTGTCGTGGTTTGACGCGGTAGCACTGGGGCAGACTTACACTGAATGGCTAATTGCAAACGCCCCTGATCAGATTCCGGGCGGACAGGACTGGCGCGGCTTTCTGCGTCTACCGACCGAGGTTGAATGGGAATTCAGCGCGCGAGGTGGCACCGCCGTGAGCCCGACAGATTTTACGGCACCGCAATTCCCGATGACGGGCCGCGTAGATGACTACGCGCGCTTTCAGGGGGCAGGTGGCGCGTCTCCGTCGCGTGCGGGGCCAACCGGATCTGTCGCGCCCAACCCCCTTGGCCTGTTTGACATGTATGGAAACGCTGAAGAACTGATCCTAGAACCTTTCCGTCTAAACGCACTGGGGCGCGCGCACGGGCAATTGGGCGGGCTCGTCACGCGCGGCGGATCCTATCTGTCACAGCGGGGTGACATGTATTCGGCGCACCGCAAAGAATGGCAGATGTATGCGCGCTCCACCGGTCTGGCACAGGCGCAGCCGACCTTTGGCATCCGCTTTGTGATCGCAGCGGACGTCAGCACATCTGATTCATTTCTGCGTGATTTTCAATCCAGCTGGCGGGAAAGGTTTGACATCGGTCCCTCCGGCACAGTGCTGCCAACCGACCTGTTGCGTGGATTGATCGATGATGAAATCGACCCGGCTCGCCGCGCCAGCCTTGAAGCCCTTGAACTGGAATTTGGCATCAACGAACGACTGACTGAAGAGGCATTGGACGCCGCCGTGCGCGCCGCCCTGTTCAGCGGGTCGATGACCAAACTGACGATTACCGACGATATAGCTTGGCTTCCCAGAAACCAGAATTACGCAGATGCTTTGGGGGAATATGTCAATGATCCCTTGAATTTCGACCAACCTGACTATGAACTCTATCGCCAGAATTATGAAGATACCGTCGCAGTGATCCCCGTCCGGCAAGCGCGTCTTGATGCGGGGCTCTCAGCCTATCACAGTCAGCTCGACTTGTTAAACGACCCCGATCAATTTGCGCGGATGAGCGCCATTCTGCCCTCGTTTCTGGACGAACTTCAAATGGCAGGACAATTCGATCTTATTCCGGTGGTGTCTGCGTTTGTCGAAGATGTGAAGGACTTTTCCGAAAGGCCAGACATGACCACTAATGATCTCATTGACCTTGCAACGAATTAAAGAAGAAGGCATTTTGACAGCATACTGATGTATCAACCCAGACTGGTATCAACCAGATATGGGCTGGAGACGTCCAGCTACATCTGGACCAGAGAACGTTGGCTATACTTGGCCGTTATCCTTGATTTACATTCTCGTCGCGTCATCGTTTGGGCGGTCAGTAACCGCATGAAGCGGGATCTGGAAATCCGGGCTTTGGACATTGCTGTGGCGCTGCGACAGCCGTCCAAGGGCTACATTCACCATACGGATCGCGGGTCGCAATATTGTTCCAACGAGTGTCAACGACGCCTGTCCAAGCATGGGTTCAAGGTCACCATGGGCGGCAAAGGTAATTGTTACGACAATTCCATGATTGAAACGTTCTTCAAATCCATCAAGGCAGAGCTGATTTGGCGCAACCGTTGGGACACACGCTGTCAGGCCGAGGGCGCGATCTTCCAGTATATCAATGGGTATTATAATCCCCGACGACGCCACTCATCGCTAGGCGGCAAAAATCTCTTGGCATTCGAACGAAAGGCCGCCTATTAGTTCAGGGATCGTAACGTAAACGTGATAAGACCAACGCACAATCTACCAACCCAAAGGAAATAGAAATGAGCAGTATCAGAAAACTAATTTGCGTAGGCCTGATCGGGTTACTTGCGGCATGCGAAGAAGGTGCGCCAAACCTTTTAAATGATATCAAGACGCTTAACACAAGCACGGCCAATATGTCCACGGAGCAACGCTCCCTTTTGGAGCGCCAGCGCGATTATGCACGCGTGCGCACTACTAGTGCTGCGGTTGGTGCTGTTGCTGGTATTGCAGCCTGCAAAGTGTCTATGGGGCATGATTGTGGGGCAGGCGAAATGCTCGTCTTTATGGCTCTGGGTACTGCGGCCGGATTCTCGGGTGGCAGCTACCTGACCCGCAACAACAGTAACTTTCAAGCTAGTCAAGACGCGCTCAACGCAGATATCACCGCCGCGCGCTCCGAAGTCAGTCAGATGGAATCCAATGTCAGTGCCGCCCAAGGTGCGCTTAACTTTCAGAGAAGCGAAGTAACCCGCCTGAACCGTGCGCTGTCTTCAGGTCAGGTCGATCTGGCGACGTACCGTGCGTCCTTGAGTACCATGCAGGGTGATTTGAACAGCACGAATTCTATGCGCGAAAAAGGCGAAGCCGACATCCAGCGCCTAAACCAGTCCATCGCCAGATACAACTCTGCCGGGCTGTCAACGTCAGGTCTATCGTCGGCCGTAAATCAGCAACAACGCCGCGTGAACCAGTTGCGCGCGATTGAGAACGCGATGGTCGGTGTAATCAATTCCGTTCCGTCCAATGTTCGTGTAGGCGCCTAATGGATTTTGCATCGACAGTTCTCAAATACAGCAAGGTCTCGGTCATAATAGGGGTTGGATTTCTGACAGCCTGTGCACCACTTCCGGCAGACAATTGCACTGCTGCCAACCGTGATGTCACCTTTAGCAATCTGGTTAGCAACGAAGTTTCGGGCAGCTATGAGGGCTGCTTAAGTGATCTGCGCTCCACCCTGCAACGGCTTCGGCTCGAATCTCGAACCCTTCAAGTTCGCGCGAACGAGTTGAATGCACAGGCCGCCACACTTGATGGCCAACGGGCTGAGAATGCTCGCAGAATGGCCAATCTGAACGCTGAACAGGCGCGACTGATGCAAAACATCGGAGATGCGGAATCGGCCCGCAATGTGGACGAAGGCGAACTGCGCAATGTGCTGCAACAGGAACGCGCCCTACGCGCGCGCGTAGAAGGCGCCAACCCCGATGACGCGACGGCGGCCGCACGTATTGCTGCTGAACAACGCCAAATCGAAACGCGCCTGCAGGCCGCTCTAGGATAACTTTTGAGGCTGGTGAGCTGAAATGCTTGCCAGCCTCTTTATTCTCTTAGGACGACATTACTAATTAATTACACTCGAACTTTATGTAATTCATTGATATTAATTGATTAAATTACAAAAGAGGTGTACCCATGCGCGATGTAAGTCGCGTTCTGGTTCTTGAAGAGTTCAAGAGCGCCGACTGGCCACACCGCGCCGAACTTGTCGATCAGCTAGAAGACCCTCGCCTCAAGCAACTGGGCATGCGGCTTATCTTCTCGAATGCCCAACAGTACACTTCCAAGAACTACCAATCAGCCGCAAGAACTGCGATCCGTGACCGCTGGTTGACCAACGAACAATCAACGCCTTGGACGACGATGGCCACGGTCGAACAACAACTACACGAGATAGAAAGTGGTGAGATGGTTGACTAAGATCGGATCAACGAACTTCGAGATTTCTATCGTGCAAGAATCTTGCAAATTGATAAATTGTAGACATGCCGCTTCACACTCAGCCGCCGGCACCAACAACACAATTACATGCCACGGCTTGCACTTGGCCAATCAATTTTCTTAAGCTGTGGGATGAGCCCTCATCATTTCTTCGAAGATATATACTGGAACTTGGCCCAGGCTTGCGCTTGGGTTGAGTACCGAGAGAAGCAGTTGGTGAACGATTTCAGTGTGGCTGATCGGAACAAATATATGGCGCTCGGAATATATCCGTCGATGTGGCCTGCAGGGCGCAAACGGCACGGCTCTGTTGAGGACTTGCGGCGCGCGTTGGAGCAGGGTCGCATAAAGTCATCAGGATACCGTCGCCATACACCAGAGAGCCTGGAAGAAATCCCTGCGGCTGAGTGGACCGACTTTGAGATACGGCCTCCTCTTGTTAGCTTTTCAGGCCAGCCTAGCAATCAACCTTGGAACGCAGTCCGGGTACTTAGCGCTGACATGAAGAAGCATTGGCGCGATGTCGGCGAGGTTAGCCTGCGGACTAAGTTCGACTGGGCGGAGATTAAGACGATGTACGATGCAATAGTCGATCGTCAGCCTACAATGAGCACGAACAAGAAGATTGAAGAACTCCAGTTGGAATTTGCGGAGCGCTTCAACAAAGACGCTCCCACCCGCACCACAATCCAAAGCAAAATAAAGATCTGGTCCTAGCCGGTCCATGGCCCTTCAATTTGATGGGCCAATGACGGGCTGACGGGCCACCTTAGCCTCTGGCAACTGTCCTCAAAACTGGACAGGAGTGGCCGATGCGCCGGGGCGTTTCAAATCAAGAAAGTAGAGATCACGCAGATGACACGCTGCGCGCATTGGTGAGGATGTTGGCCCGTGCCGCTGCACGTGAGGCATTGGCGGCCACTCTTCAAACGGAAGACAAGGCACATGGCCCTTCTCTTCCACGCGAAGGGAAAGATCATGGCGAGTAAGCCCAAACATTTGGTTGAGCCGATGCTCGACATCACTGATGTCGCAGCGACCTGTCGTGTCTCAGAGAAGACAGTACGCCGCTGGATTAAGGCCGGCGATTTGCCCGCCGCACGCCTTGGAAATCAATGGCGCATCTTACCACGCGACCTCAGAACCTTCGTTCTGGAGCGGATGTGCCGATGACCAGATCTGTCCAATCATGTCTAGCATTTTCAGTGATTTACACATGTGTCGGGACAGCGTGCCTGCACAATCAGCCCCAGATTACTATGCTACGGTTTCCCGAAGGGGATCTGTTGTCCACCCGTGGCCATCCGAGGACAGCCCTATACATGAGGATTGCTACCCGATGACTGATGATACAACTCCGCCGGCTCCTGTCAGCCCAT
>JBLHTS010000023.1:0-20552 GCA_047627695.1 Yoonia sp.
CGAAGAATTCATGGACGGCGAAGAAGCGTCATTCTTTGTGCTGTGTGACGGCAAAACCATCCTGCCGGTCGGCACAGCCCAAGACCATAAACGCGCCTATGACGGCGACAGGGGTCCAAACACCGGCGGCATGGGGGCCTTTTCGCCTGCACCCGTCATGACCGATGCGATCACACAAAAAGCGATGGATGAAATTATCCGGCCTACAATGGATGAAATGGCCAAACGCGGCACTCCGTTCCAAGGTGTGCTATTTTGTGGGCTGATGATCCAAAATGGCCAGCCAAGGCTTGTCGAATATAACGTGCGCTTTGGCGATCCGGAATGCCAGTGTTTGATGATGCGCTTGGGCGGACAAATCCTGGACCTGTTACAAGCATGCGCCGAAGAACGCTTAGATGAAGTTCAGGCAAACTGGGCCAAAGATCACGCGCTTACCATCGTCATGGCGGCCAAAGGCTATCCGGGTGCTTATCAAAAAGGCACCATTATCACCGGGCTAGACGCCATCCCTCAAGACATCTTTCAAATGGTATTTCATGCTGGCACAACCGAAAACGCAGGGAAAATCACGGCGACGGGTGGCCGCGTTTTGAACATAGCCGCACGAGGCGCAACCCTGTCGGAGGCGCATGAAAAAGCCTATGCGATGGCACAGCAAGTCAATTGGGCTGACGGTTTTTATCGCTCTGACATCGGCTGGCGTGCACTCTGATCTACCCTCCTTCAAAGAGAGGTTCGGGCCGGAGGCACAAAAACTAGAAAACCGCGCCCTGAGCCCAGAGCGCGGCTTTTTCTATTCAAATCACTCCGACCTTAGGCGGCGCGATTAACCAGTACGGCGTCGATCTCGGCAGCGGACGCGTTCTCGTCGTTGCCTGCAACAGCCGCAAACTCGCGGGTCAGACGCTCAAGGGCGGCTTCATAAAGCTGACGCTCTGAGTAGCTTTGCTCGCGCTGGTCATCTTGGCGGTGCAAGTCGCGGACGACTTCGGCAATCGCAATCAAGTCACCAGAGTTGATCTTTTGCTCATATTCCTGCGCACGGCGGGACCACATGGCCTTTTTCACCTTGGCCTTACCGCGCAAAGTTTTCAGCGCATGGTTAACAACATCAGGTGTTGCCAAGGCACGCATGCCAACATCAGTGGCTTTGTGTGTTGGCACATGCAAAGTCATCTTGTCCTTCTCAAAGGCAATGACAAACATTTCCAGCTCGAAGCCTGCAACCTCTTGCGTTTCAATCGAAACGACCTTGCCCACACCATGTGCGGGGTAAACGACAAACTCGTTGGGGCTAAAATCGTATTTTTTCTTACTCATGGTCGTCCTTTCATAAAGATCCGATGTTCCGACGTTGAGTCCACACAAAATACCGCCGGTGACTGAACGTCTCCGCCGGGGTCTGTGGGTCTCGAAGTTGGATCAAATTTTTCGCAGCATTGTAAAAAGTATATCACAAAACGAGGCATCCTAAAAGTGCCCCAATGCAGCATGCAAAATGCCCACAAAATATGACGATTAATGCGAAGCGTCGACCGAATCAGCCGCCTTCGCCGGCAGCTTCTGAAAATAACTCTAACTTGCCTTCTTTCCCGTCCATTTCGTCAGCTGTGGGAAGTTGATCTTTCTTGGTGATGATCACGGGCCACATCTCGGAATACTTGCGGTTGAACTCAACCCATTTTTCCATGTCTGGCTCTGTATCAGGGCGGATCGCGTCCGCAGGGCATTCAGGTTCGCAGACACCGCAGTCAATACATTCATCAGGATGAATAACGAGCATGTTTTCGCCCTCGTAAAAGCAATCTACAGGGCAGACTTCGACGCAGTCTGTGTATTTGCAGGCGATACAATTGTCGTTGACGATATAGGTCATAGGCTCATCCGGATAGCTAACTGCGCACTTGCTAGAATAGTCGCACCCGTCATTCAAGGTCGAATGGCGCCGTACCGCCACGTTGCGACATCAGATCACGGCGATCCTTCTTGGTAGGACGCCCTTTTCGGTCACCACCGGGGTTATAGGGGCGTTTTTCGACAACAGGCGTCAGGTCTTCATAAAGCGCTTGGGCTTCGGGTGCAGAACCACGGCGCACACCGCACGCCACGATCCGCACAATGCGGGTTTCCGTTGCTTGAATAAAGGTAAGCACATCCCTTGCCCCCACTGCGCGCGCGGGCTTTCCGACCAACTGGCCATCCACCCGCACCTTGCCAGTTGTCACGACGCCCGCGGCAATGCTGCGCGATTTGAAAAACCGGGCCTGCCAAAGCCATTTATCCAACCGGATTGTCGGGCGCGGATCGTTCAATCGCGCTTAAAGCCCGCCAACGCGGCAGCAAACGGGTTATCAGGATCAATCGGCTTTTCACGCTTAGCCTTGGCTTGAAACGTCTGTGGCTTGTTACTGTCGCCTTGCGGCTTGCCTTTGCCCTTTAGCTTACCCTTTGAACGCGGGCGATTGTCTGCTTGCGGGCGCGCTGGACGCTCGGCACGACCACCCCAAGTGAAAGTGTAAAACACCTCTGTCTCTGGGCCGGTATCTGCCACTTCAAGCGTTGTTTCATTGGGAGTTTCGTCGGTTGGTGCGATGACCTCTGCGGGGGTGTCGGTCGGGATTTCAGCAGGCGTTTCACCTTCGGCAACTGCCGCGACGACAGTTGCATCTGTCGCAACCGCTTTTACCTTTTCGCGTTCGCCCTTTTCGGCCTTGTAACCAAGTCCTGCCATCAAATCGGCAAACTGCTCCAGCGTCATACCGGTGATCGACAACATGTCTGGGTTCGCTTCAAAACCACCACGGCTGTCTTTGTCGCGCAGCATGTCGGCAAGACGTTCCAGCATATCAATCCGGATCGCGCGTTCGCCAGCAGCACGGTAACCAGCCATTGCATAGTAGCCAGCAACCGCATCTTTGGCAACAGGAACAGTCACCAAACCAGGAGGCGGGCTTTCAGGAAATTCGGACAGGCCCTTGGCCAGCGACCAAAGCACAAGGCGCAACCGTGTCGGCGCGGGCTTGAGCAGCAAAGGCAAGAAGATTGTGAATTGACCAAAGCGCACACCGTGCTTGCGCAACGCACCACGGGCATCTTGATCTAGCGCTTTGACCTCATCGGCCACTTCGCCGCGTGGAAGAACACCAAACCCTTCGGCCATGCGATAAGCAAAGCCTTTGGCGGCACCTGTCAAAGCGTCATCGTTCTTGAGCGCCAAAAGCGGTTCAAATCCGGCGGCAATCTTGCGGTCGATAAAATGCTGCAAGCGGCGCTGCACTTTGGCGGCAACATCAGTGCCCGCCTCGTCGTCGACGAAGACCTCGATGGTCGGTTTGAACGGATCAGAGCCAGTGGTCAGCTTTCCAACGGCCTGATCGCCCCACATCAATCCACCCTGTTCGGTGAAATCAATTTCGGGGTCGGGTGCGTTATAAAAACGGTCTGCCAAAAGGTGGAATTGCGGCACCAGCGCCTGCACGGATGCTTGGCGCAGCGTTTTCGCCTCATCAGGGCTGCCCGCCTTGTCCATCCGGAAACGGAAACCCTCTAACCGTCCGACGAATTCGCCTTCTACGGTCACTTCACCCTTGTCGTTTACGTCAGCCACAAGGCTCTCCTTCTGTTTGAGCCGGCGAAGCAAAATGCTAGTCCGCCGGTCCACAAATCTTTGTGTTAATGCACCATGCAGCGCATCTGATAGTCGGTCTTCTACAGCGCGCGTCTCTTCGCGCCAACGAGATTCGTCAACCAACCACCCGTTTCGTTGCGCCACATAAGTCCATGTGCGGATATATGCCAGTCTTTTGGACAGTGTATCAATGTCACCATCCGTGCGGTCAATACGCCGGACCTGCAGGCCAAACCAGTTGGCGGACACATGCCCAAGCTGATGCAGGTCATTGTAAATCTGCGTCAACAGCCCTGTATGTTCGCCTTTGCTGATCCCTCGAAAGTCGGGAATGCGACACACATCCCAAAGCAATTTGACCGATGGTCCGTCGGTCGCACGTGCTGCAACTTCGGCATCCGCACCCAACGCCTTAAGCGCTGCCAAATCGTCGCTTTCACGTACCCGCGTCAGCCACGGATCATCGGTGCGGTCTTCCAACGTCGCAATCAGACGCTTGACCGATCCATACTGCAAACGACTGTTGCGCCATTGCAGTTTCTTGAGAGGCTGGAACTTGTGATCGCAAATGGCCTGCGCGACCTGATCATCCAATGGCGGTGCCTCGCCCGTCACGCCAAAGGTGCCGTTTTCAACATGCCGCCCAGCACGACCCGCAATCTGGGCAAGCTCGTCCGGCATCAAATGCCGCATGCGTCGTCCGTCAAATTTCGTAAGCGATGAAAACGCCACATGACTGATATCAAGGTTCAGGCCCATTCCGATGGCATCCGTGGCCACCAGATAATCGACATCGCCGTTTTGATACATCTCAACCTGCGCATTGCGGGTGCGGGGGGAAAGTGCGCCCATTACGACCGCAGCGCCACCTTTTGTGCGACGCAGTAGTTCAGCAATCGCATATACATTTTCAACCGAAAATCCGACAATCGCGGATCTTGCGGGCATTCTACTTATCTTTTTCGAACCTGAGTACGTTAGTTGGGACATCCGCGCGCGGCGCATGAATTGCGCATCTGGCACCATCGCGGCAATCGCACCGCGCATGGTTTCAGCGCCCAAAAACAGCGTCTCGTGCAAGCCACGGGCGTTCAGCAAACGGTCGGTAAAGATGTGCCCGCGCTCTGGATCACCACAAAGCTGGATCTCATCGACCGCCAGAAAATCGCAGCCCATGCCGTCCGGCATCGCCTCGACCGTGCAGACCCAATATGCGGCACGCGGCGGCACAATACGTTCTTCACCCGTCACCAAAGCCACGACACCGGGGCCGCGCACAGCCACGATCCGGTCGTAAACTTCGCGGGCCAACAGACGCAGCGGCAGGCCAATCACACCTGTCCGGTGGGACAGCATGCGTTCAATCGCGTAATGTGTTTTGCCAGTGTTCGTCGGGCCAAGAACGGCCGTAATCCGGGAACCCATCATGTCGTACCCCGATTGAACGAGGGCCCGCGCTTAAAGCGCCAGACCCTCTAGCTGCAATTGAAGACGCGCCTTGGCTTCGTTCACCTCGGTCGACTGCGGATTGATCGCAAGGATCATTTTATAAAGTTCAAACGCATCAGCACTTCGCCCCAGTTCTTCCATGATCAAGGCCAACCCAAGCATCGCCTCAAAGTGGCGGGGGTTCAAAACCAAAGCCTGCCGGATATCATCCAATGCCGGCCCTGTCAGACCAAGCAGGTAATAGGAAGATGCCCGCCCGTAATAGCCTTCGGCAAAATCCGGGGCATGATCGACAAGCGCGCTGAAATGTTCAACCGCTATGTCAGGCGCACCATCATCAAGTGCATCACGCCCACGGCGCATCAGCAAATCCATCGCGGCGGACCCGCTCTTGCTCCATTCAGATATAATCTGCTGCTCAATGCGGGCAGAAGTCGCAGCGTCAGCCTCGCTCAACTCTTGAAAAAGTTGGTCAAGCGTCGTTTCTTGGGCCGCAGCAGGTATGGAAAACCCTACCGATACAAAAAGTGCCGTAACGATACATTTGATGCGATGTGTCTGAATGCCCATATGAAACATATGTAGCGCACTGAGCGGCTAACACCAGAGGCCGCGCAGTCACAAAAACCTATAAAGGACTAAAAATGAATGATGTCGTAACAGAGGCCGTTGCAGCCCTGAATGCCAAGTTAGACGGTGCAGGCTTTGATGGCACAGCCAAATTCACCATCGAAGACGAGGGCAGCATCATTATCGATGAAAACGGCGCACGCGCCAGCGATGAAGACTCCGACGTAACATTGACCGCCACAACCGAGGTTTTCAAAGCCATCCTAGACGGCGAAATCAACCCAACGACGGCATTCATGACTGGCAAACTGACCGTCGATGGCAACATGGGTCAAGCCATGAAGCTTTCAAGCGTCTTGTCATAGTCATGCAAGCAGCCCCCTTTCACGCGGATTTGGCAAATGGACCTGATGGGGGCGTTGCACATTGGTTGACCACATCGGATGGGTTGCGAATTCGTGTGGCCCATTGGGATATGGCGAACGCCAAAGGCACAGTTCTGATTTTCCCGGGCCGGACTGAATACATTGAAAAATACGGCCCCACCGCAGAATCGCTTCAGGCGCATGGTTATGCCAGCCTTGCGATTGATTGGCGCGGCCAAGGCATCGCGGACCACACGCAATCTAATGATGCGCTTGGCCATGTGCAAGAATTTGCCGATTATCAACACGATGTTGCGGCCGTTTTGGCCTATGCGGCAGAGGTTGGTCTACCACGCCCCTTCTTTATGATTGCACACTCAATGGGGGGCTGCATCGGGCTGCGCGCCCTGGAAGAAGGGCTTGATATCAATGCTGTCGTATTTTCGGCACCCATGTGGGGCGTCGCGGCATCACCGTTCGTACGGGTCTACGCTTGGGCCATTACAAGCATCAGTGTCGCGTTGGGCTTTGGCAATAAGATCTTCCCCGGCCAATCTGAACAAAGCTACGTCGTGCGCGACGAATTTGACGGCAATACGCTGACAGGTGATCCGGACACTTATGCATGGTTGCGTCGCAATCTTGTTCAGCAGCCTGATCTTGGCCTTGGCGGTCCCTCATTGCGTTGGCTGAACAAGATGCTGCATGAAACGCGCCAACTCAGCAAATTGCCGTCTCCCGATCTGCCATGTCTGACGTTTCTTGGGACCCAAGAAGCGATTGTGGACACTGGCCGCATCCATTCGCGCATGGCGAATTGGAAGAACGGGACTTTGCGCATCATCAAAGATGGCCGTCACGAAATGCTGACGGATCGCCCAGAAATGCGCACTCCGATCTTTAAAGAGATCGCTGCTTTTTTTGACGCCCATCGAGGCGATGCGGGCTAGCCTAGGTCTCTGTCAGTGCGAACTTTGAATCCGGCCTGACGCAGTTCCGCCACCGTATGGATCACATGCTGCTGGTCGCGCGCTTCGATCACGATCTCAAGCTCAGCCTGTTTCAGCGACACGCTTTGCATCATCCGCTGGTGAATTACCTCGATCACGTTGGCACCCGCATCCCCAATAATACGCGAGATTTTGGACAGTTGGCCAGGTGTATCGTCAATCTCGAACGTTAGACGCGTGATCCGTCCATCGCGCACCAATCCGCGCAGGATCAACGTAGACAACAACCGCGAGTCGATATTGCCACCGCAAACGACCAACCCGACCTTCTTGCCCTTCAAGTCGTCAGCGAGCTTTTCAATCACAGCAAGACCAGCCCCAGCAGCCCCTTCGGCCACGATTTTTTCAAGAGACAGCAAATCAAACACGGCCGCTTCGATTTCAGCTTCGGTGGCCGTTTCGACACGATCAACAAATTTCTTGATGATCGCGACATTTGCAGAGGATGGTTCGCGCACCGCAATGCCTTCTGCCAACGAAGACCCGCCGAAGTGCTTGTCTGTGTTGTCAAACTGCGCTTTGACCGCATCAAAATTCGCGGCCTGTGCACCAATCACCTGCACCGTCGGCTTTATGGATTTCGCAGCAACGGCCATGCCTGCGATCAGTCCACCACCACCAATCGGCACAACGATGTAATCCAGATCAGGCACTTGCTCTAACATCTCAAGCGCGACAGTCCCCTGTCCCGCTGCCACAACCGGATCGTCGAAAGGATGCACAAAAGTCATCCCTTTTTCCGTGGCCATATCCAGCGTGAACTGCGCGCTTTCGTCAAAGCCTGTGCCATGCAACACGACCTCTGCACCGAAATCCTTGGTCCGTTTCACCTTGTTGAAGGGTGTGCCCTCGGGCATCACAATCACCGCCGGAATTCCCAAGCGTTTAGCATGATACGCCACACCCTGCGCGTGATTACCGGCACTGCACGCGATGACCCCCGCCTGCCGCTGTGCATTCGTCAAGGTCAGCAATTTGGCCAAAGCGCCCCGCGCCTTGAAGGCATTTGTATGCTGCAAGTTCTCTAACTTGAGGTAAAGATCGATACCCAAATGCAGCGAAAGCCGCGTAGCATGCACGGTCGGCGTCCGCATCGTGGCGGGCTTGATCGCCTCATATGTCTGGTTAATTAATGCCGGATTCAGGGCCATCTGCCGCCTCGCTTTGGTTGTTTCAATTCACCCTAGCGCCCCCCGTTCAAGGGCGAAACCCATGTCAGCCATTGGCCATGCAGCGTGAAGCCCTATAGTTGATGAATGGCGGATGTCTTGACCTTCACAGATCGCGGAATTTACTGTCCCGCGGGCGATTTCTACATCGACCCATGGAAGCCGGTGGATCGCGCATTGATTACTCATGGACATAGCGATCATGCGCGGCCCGGCATGGGGCGATATCTGACGACCAAAAGCACAGCACCTATCATGCGTCACCGCTTGGATGAAATTCAACTTCAAACCATAAACTACGGCGAAAAAAGGATAATTGGCGGGGCTGAGGTTTCATTTCACCCCGCAGGCCACGTCCCCGGATCAGCCCAGATCAGGGTGGCAGTCAAAGGCGAAGTCTGGGTCGTTTCAGGCGACTACAAAACCGTCGCAGACGGGTTGTCAGAACCGTTCGAACCTGTTCGCTGTCACGCCTTCATCACCGAATGCACCTTTGGCATGCCGATCTTCAAATGGACCCCCGAGGATATTCTGACCCGGCAAATCAACGACTGGTGGGCGGCAAATGCGGCGGCAGGGCGGACATCAATTTTGGGGGCCTACGCACTGGGCAAGGCGCAGCGTTTATTGACGCCTGTGAACCCCGATATCGGTCCAATCCTGACGCACGGTGCGATTGAGGCGACGAACGCAGTGCTACGCGGTCAAGGCATCACCCTGCCCGACACCACCCTCGTGACACCCGACATTACCCATAAAACACACCCCGGCGCGTTGGTGCTAGCCACCCCCAGCGCCCTAGGCACCACATGGGCACGTAAATTCGGCCCCGCATCAACAGCTTTTGCAAGCGGTTGGATGGCCCAGCGCGGCGTGCGCCGCAGACGCGCGGCGGATCGCGGATTTGTCGTGTCGGACCATGCCGACTGGGACGGGCTGAACGCCGCGATCAAGGCCACAGGGGCCACAAAAATATTTGCGACCCACGGCTATACTCCGTATTTCAACGCTGGCTAAGCGACCAAGGCTATGACGCGCATATCGTCAGTACCGACTATCAAGGTGATGAGGCCGAAGAATGAAGGATTTTGCAGTCCTTTTCACCCGCATAGATGAATCCACCAAGACATCCGTCAAGACCGCTGCTTTGGCGGATTACTTCGCAACAGCGACCCCTGATGACCGCCTTTGGACCATCGCCCTGTTCACAGGTCGCCGTCCGAAACGCACGATCACTGCAACCCGCTTGCGGGAATGGGCAGCCGAGGTGGCGGGCCTGCCGGATTGGTTGTTTGAGGAAAGCTACAGCATTGTCGGCGATCTGGCCGAAACGATCGCTTTGGACCTGCCGCCTGCTAATTCAAATTCAGACCACCCCCTAACTTACTGGATTAAAATTATAAAATTGTTCTCAATGCTGGACGATGACGCCCGCAAAGTCGGCATTCTCGCTGCTTGGAACCGCCTGCCCTGCATCGAACGTTTCCTTTTCACTAAACTGCTCACAGGCGGTTTTCGCATCGGGGTTAGCGCCAAGCTGATCACCCGCGCATTAGCCCAATCCACAGGTCAGCCAGAACAGCAACTGACCCACAAACTGATGGGCAATTGGACCCCCGACTCCGTGACATGGGAAACTCTGATAGAGGCAGAAGACCCCACAGCCGACCAATCGCGCCCCTACCCGTTCTATCTCGCGCACGCACTTGATGGGTTCGATAATTTAGGCGATCCCGCCGATTGGAGCGCCGAATGGAAATGGGATGGCATCCGCGGACAACTCATCATTCGCGGTGGCACACATCACTTATGGTCACGCGGCGAAGACCTGATGACAGACCGTTTCCCCGAACTTGCGCAACTAACTGATTACCTGTCCGATGGCACCGTGATCGATGGAGAGGTTCTGGCCTTCACGGACGAGGCACCACTATCATTCAATGCGCTGCAAAAACGCATCGGGCGCAAAACCGTGCCAAAGAAACTACTGCTTGAGACCCCCGTGATCTTGATGGCCTACGACCCGCTTGAACATGGCGGTAGGGACATCCGCAAAACACCTTTGCAAGATCGGCGGACAGCACTTGAGACGCTGATAAATAATGTGCCAAATTCCGCCCCTTTGCGTCTTTCTACCAGTCTGCCCTTCAAGACATGCAACGATTTTGTTGCCGCACGCGACCAATCACGCGCGATAAACGCCGAAGGTCTGATGCTCAAACGTCGCGACAGTCCCTACCTTTCGGGCCGCAAACGGGGCGATTGGTGGAAATGGAAGATTGACCCTCTAACGATCGACGCAGTCTTGATCTATGCCCAAACAGGCCACGGGCGGCGGGCAAACTTGTTCACCGACTACACATTTGCTGTGCGAAACGGCAAGGATTTGGTCCCCTTCACCAAGGCCTATTCCGGCCTCACCGATGCTGAATTACGCGAAATCACCGCATGGGTGCGCAAAAACACCCTGCAACGCTTTGGCCCCGTCCGCCAAGTCCCCGCAGAGCATGTGTTCGAGATTGCCTTCGAAGGTATCCAAGCCAGCCCACGCCATAATTCCGGTGTCGCCCTACGGTTCCCCCGCATGCTGCGCTGGCGACGCGATAAACCCGTGGATCAGGCCAACACGCTAGATGATCTCAAAGAGATGTTAGCAACCTTTGGCTGATGGGCTTTCAACCTTGTTTGCGCGTGACTATGTTGCGCACGACAGTTTATGAAAGGTCCCTCAATGAAATATCCACAGCCCGTATTCGATGCAAACACTTGCGGCGGCAAGGATTTCGGCAACTTGCCTGAATGGGACCTAAGCGATCTTTATCCCGCCACCGATAGCGCGGAATTGGCACGCGATATGGAATGGCTGGAAAAGGAATGCGCAAGTTTTGCAGCCAGCTATGAAGGCAAACTTGCGGGTCTGGATGCAGCGGTCCTTTTGGCTGCCGTGCAGCAGTACGAGCAAATCGACATCATCGCAGGCCGCATCATGTCCTTTGCCGGTTTGCGCTATTATCAAGCCACTACCGACAGCGATCGTGCAAAATTCATGGCGGACTGTCAGGACAAAATCACAAATTTCACAACCCCGCTGGTTTTTTACGGGCTGGAGTTCAATCGTCTTGATGACACGCATCTGGCAGGTCTGCTCGCGGCCAACGCCGATCTTGCCCGCTACAAACCCGTCTTCGACCGCATGCGCGCGATGAAACCGCATCAGCTGTCTGACGAGCTTGAAAAATTCCTGCACGACCAATCAAGCGTCGGGTCGGCCGCTTGGAACCGCCTGTTTGATGAAACCATGGCAGGGCTGGAATTCACCGTTGACGGCGAGATACTCAGCCTCGAATCAACCCTGAACCTGCTCACAGAACACGATCGATCCAAACGCGAGGCCGCGACCCACGCACTTGCCGAAGTCTTCCGCGACAACATCAAAACTTTCTCGCGCGTTCACAACACATTGGCCAAAGAAAAAGAGATCGAAGACCGCTGGCGCAAAATGGCGACCCCGCAAACTGGTCGTCACCTGTCCAATCACGTCGAAGCTGAAGTGGTCGAAGCCCTGCGCAATGCCGTCGTCGACGCCTACCCGCGCCTGTCGCACCGCTACTACGCGCTCAAAGCCAAATGGCTGGGGCTGGAACGCATGCAAACGTGGGACCGCAATGCGCCCTTGCCGATGGAAATCGACAAAACCGTCAGCTGGGATGAAGCGACCGAAACTGTCATGTCAGCCTACGCCGACTTCGATCCGAAAATGGCCGAAATCGCCAAGCCCTTTTTCACCGAAGGCTGGATCGATGCGGCCGCCAAACCGGGCAAAGCACCAGGCGCATTCGCGCATCCAACCGTGACCCCCGTGCACCCATACGTGATGCTGAACTACTTGGGAAAACCGCGCGATGTGATGACTTTGGCGCATGAATTGGGCCACGGTGTGCATCAGGTTTTGGCGGCAGAACAAGGTGAATTGCTGTCATCGACACCGCTCACATTGGCAGAAACAGCGTCCGTCTTCGGCGAAATGCTCACTTTCCGCAAAATGCTCGCAGGGGCCGAAACCCAACAAGAACGCAAAGTGCTGCTGGCCAACAAAGTCGAAGACATGATCAACACGGTCGTCCGCCAGATCGCGTTCTATGACTTTGAATGCAAACTGCACGCAGCACGTGCGGAAGGTGAATTGACCCCTGACGACATCAACGCGCTTTGGATGTCCGTCCAAGCCCAAAGCCTTGGGCCTGTGTTCGACTTTGCAGATGGCTACGAAACCTTCTGGGCCTACATCCCGCACTTTGTACATTCGCCGTTCTACGTCTACGCTTATGCGTTTGGCGATGGCCTCGTGAATGCGCTTTATGCAGTCTACGAGGAAGGCGATCCCGATTTCCGCGAAAAGTATTTCGACATGCTGCGCGCAGGTGGATCAAAGCACCACAAGGAATTGCTGGCCCCGTTTGGGCTTGATGCGTCTGATCCAAAATTCTGGGACAAGGGTCTGTCGATGATCAGCGGCATGATCGACGAACTCGAAGCGATGGAGGGATAAGGCTGCACGCCTTAACCCTTTGTTAATTCAGAGTCCTTGATATCATTGATACAATCCTATCGTTTCGCACGCGAAACCTAGGGTTGTGTCAGTCCAACTCTGTCCAAGGCCAAGGCTTGACCTCGCTTGCTGCTGTTTGATAACGCGCAGCCTTGGCCATCCAGACGCCTATCGTCGTGCCAATCTCGGCAAGTTGGTCATTGGGGGTGCGTTTGTTGAACAGCATAATCAAGAATTGCGCGATGGTCAGTAGGCCCAGCAATGTGCTGGCCATGCTCATCAGCACTGCAATGATGAACATATGCACCAGACGCAGCCAGATATTCTCATAGTCAGCGTCTACATCAATCTCATCTGTCTTCTGATCCTGATCCATCGTTCTCTCCTATTGCGTAGGTTCACCGGCGGCGAATACCATATCCATCATGTGCTGGGTTCCGCGCGAAAATTCAAGCGGACAGGCGTAGTCAACGCCATCCTGAACGGATTCACAGAAATTTTCCACCTGCTGAATATATTGATTAAGCGCGGGCCACCGCTCTGACACCACAGTTAAACCGTTGTTCTCTAGCGTCAATTCAGCCGCATCAAAGACATTGACGTTAAATGGGCAGTTCAGCCGCAAGACGCCTTTTTCCCCATGAAAGACAACCTCTTGGCGCGGGAACATCCGCATCGAAACTGTCCCAGCATAGGTGAAATATGGGAACTCTGCTGCGATCTGCGCAAACACATCAACACCATTGTGATAGCGCAATTTGGCATAGGGAATCGCCAAAGGCTCTTGTCCGGTGACAAAGCGCGCGGCACCAAAAGTGTAAACGCCGATATCGCGCAGACCGCCACCGCCTGCTTCAGGCCGGTTGCGAATGTTGGTCGCATCATTGTTGAAATAGCTGAAGGTTGCATCAACATGCACAAGCTTGCCAATAGCACCCCCCTGCACCAATTCCCGTGCACGGATGAACTGGGGGTGATGGACGATCATGAAAGCCTCTGCGGCAAGCACGCCCGCCTGATCACGGGCGGTAATCAACTGGTCAAATTCAGAGGCGGCCAGTGCCATCGGCTTTTCGCAAAGTACATGCTTTCCCGCAGCCATAGCTTTGAGCGACCATTCAACATGCAAATGATTAGGTAGTGGTACATAAACAGCGTCGATCTTAGGGTCACCTAGCAACGCATCATAACTGTCGTAGACTTCGATATGCGGCGCGAATGCCTGAAACCCGGCAGCCTTTTCAGCGCTGGACGTCGCAAGGCCCACAAGATCGGCACCCCTCGCTGCATGAATGGCAGGGGCCATATGCCGGCGGGCAAAATTGGCCGCGCCCAAAACGCCCCATCGAAGTGCTGTCATAACAAGTTCCTCTTCAAGCGAGATGTTAGCGCCAACGCCAACCAAAAGAAAAGAAAAGCATTCAACACCTTTTTCAAAGCAAAAAAATATCCCCGCCAGGGGCTCCGGCGGAGATACGGTAGTCTAGCGTTGATCCGGCACTTATGCAGTTGCCAGCATCCCTTTTTCACGGGCAAGCTCTTGCATCTTCGACTGCAATTTCTCAAACGCGCGCACTTCGATCTGGCGAATACGCTCGCGGCTGACGTCATACTGACTGCTGAGATCCTCAAGTGTGATCGTCTCTTCGGACAGGCGACGTTGCATCAAGATGTCCTTTTCGCGGTCATTCAACACAGCCATTGCTTCGGCCATGAGCGCACGACGGGCATCAAGTTCATCATTGGCTTCATATTCGGCCGCGGTGTTCGCACTTTCGTCCTCAAGCCAATCCTGCCACTGGGCCGCACCATCGCCGTCTGCACTGACGGTCGCGTTCAGCGAAGCATCACCACCCGACAAACGGCGGTTCATCGAAATGACTTCGGTCTCGGTCACACCCAGATCTGTCGCAATCCGCTTGACGTTCTCGGGACGCAAGTCGCCTTCTTCAAGAGCGCCAATCCGGTTCTTGGCCTTGCGCAGGTTAAAGAACAGTTTCTTCTGCGCAGAGGTCGTACCCAGTTTCACAAGCGACCATGATCGCAGGATATATTCCTGAATGGAGGCGCGGATCCACCACATCGCATAAGTCGCCAAACGAAAGCCCTTTTCAGGGTCAAAACGCTTCACCGCCTGCATCAAGCCTACATTGGCTTCGGAAATGACTTCTGCTTGCGGCAGGCCGTAGCCTCGGTAGCCCATGGCGATTTTGGCCGCCAACCGCAGGTGCGAGGTCACCATCTGATGCGCCGCATCCGTGTCTTCGTGATCGGCCCAGCGCTTGGCAAGCATGTACTCTTGCTCCGGCTCCAGCATCGGAAACTTGCGGATCTCTTGCATGTAACGGTTCAGACCACCCTCCGGGGATGGTGCTGGCAAATTCTTAAAATTACTCACTGTCTATGCCCTCCTATGTATAAAGGCTTAACATCTAGATGGGTGCGCTCGGAATTGCTTTCAAGTCCTGCAAACGCATTTTCCCTGAACTCTATATGAACTCATCAGTTTAGATTTGGAAGAACTGTGTCCGTGCGCTCACGCACATGGGATCGAATATTTCAGACTTCTGCGCCAAGTGCGTGCAACAAATCAGTCATGTCGGCGGGCAACGGGGCTTCGAATTCAAGAAAATCACCAAAAACCGGGTGCTCAAACCCCAATGTGGCCGCATGTAACGCTTGGCGCGGAAATTCTGCGACAGCAGCGACGCCTGCCTCGCCCACAGCTTTTGGCGATAGCTTGCGTCGCCCGCCATAGACCGGATCACCGATCAGAGAATGCCCGCAATGGGCCATATGCACCCTGATTTGATGGGTGCGGCCTGTTTCCAGCCAACATTCAATCAAAGCCGCGCATTGAGGATTGCCCAAGGGCGCGACGATCCGCGAACGGGTCACAGCATGGCGGCCATTAGTGAATGACACAGCCTGCCGTTGGCGGTCGGTGCGATGGCGGCCCAGCATCGTCTGGATCTTCAAGATATTGCCAGGATCAAACGATGTGCCTTTGATCCCACGCAATCGGGGATCGTTCTGGTCCGGCACGCCGTAGCAAATGGCAAGATAGCGGCGGGCGACGGTATGGGCTGCAAATTGCTTGGCCAGATGATGGTGGGCGCGATCCGTTTTGGCCGCAACCAACAGGCCCGTGGTTTCTTTATCTATACGGTGCACGATACCAGGCCGCTTCATGCCGCCAACGCCGGACAGGCTTTCACCGCAATGATGGATCAGCGCATTCACCAAAGTGCCCCCCGGTGTTCCGGGGGCTGGATGCACAACCATGCCACTTGGTTTATTGATTACAATAAGGTCGTCATCTTCAAAAATCACATCAAGTGGAATATCTTCGCCGCCAATATGGCTTTCTTGTGCAAGTGCTACGGTGACAATCACCTGCGCCCCTTGCGCTACGCGAAATCGCGGATCGGTGACCACGGCGCCGTCAACTTGCACAGCCCCATCAGCAATAAGCTTTGCCAAGCGCGACCGGCTGAGCGATGCATCTTCCGGCACATCGCGCCCTAACGCCTTATCAAGGCGCGGCGGCGGTGCGGCTGCAATCTCAAACTCTATGCGTGTCATCATCTTGCCCTCGAAACTCCCGCCAGAGGCATCCCCTCCGACTTCTACACACCACAGCCGTAAACGCAGACGAACATTGCATAAAGGAAAGAGTGGTACCACCTCCTGGTCTCGAACCAGGGACCTCCTGATCCACAATCAGGCGCTCTAACCAACTGAGCTAAGGCGGCACAGCTTCGGGTTAGCCGCAAGAGCGCACGATTGCAAGTCCCCCAAAAGCTATTTTCTTGCATGTCTTTTCAGATGATCTGCACACTGCGATTGCGCAGCCTGCCCTTGCCAATCCATCCCAGCGCACTGTAGGAAATCAAAGAGCAGACCTAGGGGGCCGACATGGGCATCAACAACGAGCGCGACATTGAAGCAAACATGCAAATCGGTCCGACCGATCTTGGCATGGTGCGTATCTTCATCGACGCAGGCGACATTGAGATCCCGATGGATTTCTCGCCTGAAGAAGCAGACGAGATAGCAGACGAGATCAAAGCCGCAGCAATGGCCGCCCGTTCGGTCAATAAGCGCTAGAAAACCCCGGATCGCGGGCTGCTTGCGCCCGCACGGCTGCGTGGCGCGCAAATTTTTGCGTCATTACTTTGCGCCGTGCAGTGGCTAATTTGGCCTCTGGCCCCATGCGGACAATCTCTGCGTCATAGGCATCCGCTAGAATCAATCCAGTATCATCTGGCAGCAATTCGGTCGGAAAATCACTATCGACCGCCCAGAAAAACCGATCACACCATTCAAGATAGCCCTGCCATTTGTGGTCGGATTGAAAATCCGCACGGCTGGATTTGCATTCAATAATCCAAATCTCGCTTTTCGGCCCAAATGCCATGACATCGACCCGCAAACCCGAAGTGGGGACAAGTTCTTCAACTGTCACAAAATCATGGCTACGCATTGCGCGGCAAACGCCCCGCGCCAAAAGCTGGCCGGGCATGAGTTGCGGTATGACGACATCATCAGGCATATGAAATACCCTGAACAATAGGTGAACAAAACTCAAGTGCGAATCGATGTGTTAAGAACGGGGCGCCTGTTGCAACGCGAACCATGACAACGCCCTGCAGATTTAGTGCCCATACACGCCCACATGGGTTCGTACGAAATTTACGCTTAAATACATAATGTTACCAATTTAAACCCTCTACTTCACTCTCAAATATGTCGAGCTTTGTGACGTAAATCAGGCAAAGTGGCCCCGAAAAAGGTTGAAATGCCACGCGCCCGTCACGTTTTGGTCCGCATTGGTGCGTATCAATAACACCAGAGAGAAGAGGAAATTTAATCATGTCGATGTTAACCAATATCAGCTTTTTTGACGTATCAATGGCACTTCTTTTTGTTGGCATTGCCGAGCGTTTGCTTCTGGCCTACGCCCCGATTGAGATGGTTGGCCGCCACGGTTGGCTCATCCGTGGCAATATCCAAGAATAATCAACGCACTGCCCCCTTGCCCTTCTCGCAGTCTCAACCTACGTGTTGTCCGACGGGTTCTGCACTTCTCGTAAACCATAGGTACAAATCCAGTGGCCTTACGCAAATCCTAGGGGGCTGGCTCTGTTCTGACCCTGGTCAGTTTATCTGGCGCCCACCTGTACATACAGGTCCTCGGGATTAGTTACCTCTACGGTTGCGGTGGTTCTCGTCACCTAATATTTCCCTACATTTGACCTATGCCTATAAAAGGCTAACTCTGGCTGATGAAACGCTTATCCGCTTTTGCGTGCCTCACCCTCTTAGCACTGCCATCGTTCGCCGATGTTACCGTCCGTTTTGAAGAAAGCGCGCCCAAAGACCGTTTTGTCATCAGCACTGATTGTCCCTTATCCGAAGTCGCCATGAAGATTGACCTTAGCCAGTCGGCTGGATCGCTTATTTTTGACGTCACAGGTGAAGGCGCAGGGGTAGAAGTGTTTCAGCCAGTCGAAGTTCAAGACAATGCTGCGCGCGCTATGCCGGTCACTGACGGCGATCAGATACTTGTTCTGTCTATTTCAGAAATTAGGGCAGGATCAGATGTGGTTATCTATGCTGATCTGGACGACGTTTTGATAAATAGTCAACTGGGCCAAATTCGCGTTGCGGGAAGCGAACTTGATGGTGCAACAGTCGACTTTGTTGTTGGTGGCCTGTCGCAGCGGGTCCGCTTTGAAAACGGCAGCAATCGTGTGACTTTCGCGCATGGCTGCATCAGTTGATTGCATTAGGTTAAAGCAATTGGCACTTTGACTTTGCTTGCAACCTGACTGGTACCATCAATCCTCGGCGCGGACCGTTATCCTTTTCACTGTCTTCCATCAGCATGATTGAGACTGCGAACTGAACGCTTCCAAAGACCGTGCCGTTGAAGAACCGCAGCAAGAACACCGCCAGAACTCCAATGTCTTATCCCATAACAAGATGGCCCAAACCGGCAACGTCATACCAAAGTATCAGACCAACAAACACCACAGACAACGCAAAACAGATTGCACAATGGCGCAAGTAAAGACGCATTAGATTGGGTTCTTGACTAGGTCGCATAATGATCCCCTTTCTATTAATAAATAGAACTGCGGCGATCAAAAAAAATGGCGGTCTGACTTAGGGTTGACCGCCAAATGCCTCTGGCTGTACTTCGCGCGCCATATAATCCAGAACCGCATTCACAAATTTCGGCTCTTTGTTGTCGGCAGAAAACGCCTCTGCGACACCGATAAATTCACTGATCACAACTTTCGGCGGTGTTTGTTTTAACACAAGTTCCGCGCCTGCGGCGCGAAACAGCGCCCGCCAAGTGGGATCAATCCGTGCAATCGGCCATTTTGCCACCAAGGCGCGGTCGGTCATCTGATCGATGAGCGCCTGATTATCGACAGCTTTTTCCATCAAAACACGAAACGTATCCAGATCCCCTTCAGTCATCTCGATGTCGTCATAGGTGGCGCCAAAGCGGTGATCCTCGAACTCGAGTTTGACCTGATCGACGGTCTGCCCAGAGGCTTCCATCTGGAAAAGCGCCTGCACAGCATAAAGCCGCGCCGCTGATTTCATTTTCCGCTTTTGGTTATTCGAAATGGTCATGTTGGGGTCTTAACATTGGGTACACAATGCACACCATTTTAGGGCGTTTTGCATCGCTGGTGAATCTAGAACCGCTAGGTGACATCAACACCAACAATTGTCGAGGACGAACTGACAACGGCGGATTTGCTCCGATGTACAGATATCACATCACCACCAAACAAGCGTGGGGAGGTTTTTGCGTGCAGTTGGATGAACGCGGGCACTTGTCCCATCAGCACGTCAACTTGGCGGGCACCCCTTTAAGGCAAGGGATGGGTTTAGGGTCTTTTAAGAACGTTTAAGACGTGGCCAAAGGACGTTTAAGAACGCAGCCGGTAAAAAGGATGCAAGCAAACCAGACACACACACTCAGGAGCCAAATCCATGACCACCTTCAACACCAACTTTGATTGCAATGAACGCGCCCGTCAGATGGACAAAGCCCGTCACGTTGTTGAAACAAGAATATGGCAAATGATCGATCTGTTCTTGGTTCTCTTCGCTACAAAGGCGTCGACCTCCGAAAACCAGCGTGCCAAATCAGTGCGCCGTGAGGCTGCACGCCGGAGCGTTGACACTCTGCTGCGGTAAGGACCCCTCGGCAAACATCACAAGGCGACAGTCCATTTTATGCCAAAAGTTCGCGCCTTAGAAAATCTAACCTTCGGGGATGCCGCAACTCGGCAAGGCGTCTTTGAACAACTAGCAGATAGGCAGGATCTTTAAACGGTGTGGTCTCCAATGAATACCGCAAAGTCAAACTCGGGTTGATCTGCAGCAACTCCTTGCCCATGCGCTTTGCGTCATCAAATCTTTCTGCAAGCCAGTAGCAATGCAAGAGCGAGAAGAGAGTAGAGCCATAGGTTGGCGCCTCGTAGTAAGACTGTTCCAGCATCACCACCGCTTCATCAACCCGGCCAAGCCCGAGCAAGATAGGTCCAAGCGCGCTTCGGACAAATCCGGTGTTCGGATCAAGAGGGTTCAGACGCAAGGCGCGTTCAATATCCCTTAAAGCGGTCTCAAACTGTCCGATGTAAGCATGAAGCCACTCCGACGAACATAGAACTGTGACTGAATTGGGGTTGAGCGATTTGGCCTTCCGAATGGCGACAACACCAATCTCTGCGCCCTGATCGAGATAGGTGACGGTATGGGCCGCATAGGTCACAGAGGTGG
>JBLHTS010000024.1:0-20430 GCA_047627695.1 Yoonia sp.
CAAACGCTGGTCCAAATGCTAAACGATGGACAGACCGCGACGTCTATCGCGCTGGTCCCAGACCTTGTGCTGCGCGGCACTTTGGGTCCTGCACCGCAGTCCTGAAAAATTCCGACTATCGCTGCGTTGCGGCATAATATATGAAAGCTGCATGAAATTACTTGTTGGTCTTGGAAATCCGGGCGCAAAATACGCGCAAAACCGTCACAATATCGGCTTTATGGCCATGGACCGGGTTGCTTCGGATCACGGGTTCAGCGGGTGGCGATCCAAATTCCAAGGGCAGACGTGCGAAGGTCGCCTTGGGTCAGAACGGGTGACATTGCTTAAGCCCGAAACATTCATGAACCTCTCTGGTCAGTCAGTTGGCGAGGCTATGCGCTATCTTAAGCTGCACCCCGGTGACATCATTGTTTTTCACGACGAAATTGATCTAGCCCCTGGCAAGACGCGGCTAAAAACCGGCGGTGGACATGCGGGGCACAACGGCCTGCGATCAATCCATGGGCATATCGGTCCCGACTATGATCGGGTTCGAATGGGCGTCGGTCACCCCGGACACAAAGACGCGGTCCCAGGCTATGTCTTGCACGATTTTCCGAAAGCGGACTCAGAGTGGCTAGATGATGAATTGCGCGGGATCAGTGACGGTATTGCCGATCTTGTTGCTAGTGATGGTCCTAAATTTCTGAACGCTGTGGCACTTAGGGTCGCTCCGGCACGATCATCGAAGTCGACGCCAAAGCCGAAAGCCGATGCCCCTGCTCCAACACCTCAAGTTGATGACCGCACTGCCATGCAAAAACTGGTAGATCGATTCCGGTGACCCCTGAGGTGATCAAAGACGCATTTATTTATCAGTCCGGCGCCTGCACCAGCTTAGGTTCGCCTTTCATGGGCAAGCTGATGCGACTAGGCGCGCAGATGCCTTGGCCCAAAGGGGCTGTGACCGGCCGTATTTTCGCATGGCAAGGCGATATCAGCCCACGCGACTAATCCGTGCCACTGCGGTTAGCAGGCGCATTGCACGCATTGCATTTGCAGGGGAACGCAGTCCTTGGTGCGGTCTATCCGCCGCAAGATGCGTCAGACACTGCCCTTTGGGATGCGGTCAGCACCACGCTAATCAGGGAATAACGCCATATTAATGCGTGGCTTGATAGTGCCCCCAAAACGAACGAAGTGAGCAGGTCCGCTGTGTTGATCGCCGTTGGTCATTTACTTAGTGCGCAGTTCGGGCTGCCGATCCGCACCTCTGAATTAGGGGCGAGTGGTGGCTTGAATTTGCATTGGGACAGCTACGGAATGGATTTGAACGGCGAAATCTTCAGCAGTCCGACGTCCGTTTTGACTTTGCGACCGCAGCGGTCCGGCCCGCTGCCGCCACGGGCCAAGATTACAGTTGCCTCGCGCAGCGGTGTTGATCTGCAACCGCTGAACCCGACCAACCCTGACCATGCACTGCGACTACAAGCCTATCTTTGGCTGGATCAACCAGAGCGATTGATTGGCTGGCAGGAAGACTTGCACATCAAGCGGGGCAAGTTCACCTGATCTATAGCACTGTGGCATGGCAATACTTCCGATCAGAGAAACAGGTATTGGGCGCAGGATTGATTGCCGCCGCAGTTGTAACAGCCACGAAAGATGCCGCATAGGTTTGGTATGGTATGGTATGGTATGGTAAACGATTGTGGGGAACGCGGCGCTGCAATGACCATGGGCCTATGGCCCAGCGGTCACACGTTTAATTTGGGCCGCGCTGATTTTCATGGACGTTGGATCGAATGGCGCGGCATCGCTTGACCCTTCTTTGCAGACAGCCATATCGTAGCGTAGATCATAAAAGGCCAAAATAAATGGAAAAAGATCCGTCATTCAACGTTCTTGGCAGTACACTTGCCACATGTTCGACCGCCCCCATGACCGGATTTTTCCGCGATGGTGCCTGCGATACCTGTTCTGCAGATCAAGGTAGCCACACTGTCTGCGCCGTGATGACAGCCGAATTCCTTGCATTCTCGAAATACGTCGGCAACGACCTTAGTACAGCACGTCCGGAATTCGGGTTTGCAGGGTTAAAGGCGGGAGATGGGTGGTGCCTATGCGCCGGCCGCTTTCTACAAGCCCACGAAGAAGGGTGCGCGCCACAAGTCAATCTTCTTGCCACCCATGTGCGCGCATTAGAGATTGTGCCGATTGATGTGCTACGCAGCCACGCAACTTCGCTAGATATCTAAGTGGTCAAGTACGCCCAGACTTAATCTGGGCGCTGTCTTTTAGGCAGTCATGTCAAAGCCAAGATGCTTTGCCACAGTAAAGATATCTTTGTCACCACGTCCGCACATGTTCATGACCAGCAAATGATCCTTGGGCAGGTCAGGTGCGATCTTCATGACATGTGCCAGAGCATGTGACGGTTCAAGCGCGGGGATGATCCCCTCAAGTGCGCAAGAAAGCTGGAACGCCTCAAGTGCCTCGACATCCGTGATCGACACATATTGCGCGCGTCCGATATCGTGCAGCCATGCGTGCTCTGGCCCGATGCCAGGGTAATCAAGGCCAGCTGAAATGCTGAATCCTTCCAAAATCTGACCTACATCGTCCTGCAACAAATAAGTGCGGTTGCCGTGCAGCACACCAGGGCGACCACCGGTCAATGACGCGCAATGCTCCATCTTGGCGTTCACGCCTTTGCCACCAGCTTCAACCCCTATGATGTTGACGCTCTTGTCGTCAAGGAACGGGTAAAACAGGCCCATCGCGTTCGATCCGCCACCAATGGCGGCGATCAGCGTATCGGGCAAGCGGCCTTCTGCGGCGTGCATCTGTTCTTTGGTTTCCTTGCCGATGATGGCTTGGAAATCGCGGACCATCGCAGGGTAAGGGTGCGGCCCTGCGACGGTGCCAATGCAGTAGAATGTATCGCGCACATTGGTCACCCAGTCACGCAGCGCGTCATTCATCGCGTCTTTCAATGTGCCGCGACCAGAGGTTACCGCGACGATTTCTGCCCCTAAAAGGCGCATGCGGAACACGTTCGGCGCTTGGCGTTCAACGTCATGCGCGCCCATATAGACGACGCATTTCAGACCGAATTTCGCGCAGACTGTTGCTGTGGCCACTCCGTGCTGCCCTGCGCCGGTTTCCGCGATGATCCGCGTTTTACCCATGCGGCGGGCCAAGATAATCTGACCAAGAACGTTGTTAATCTTGTGCGCGCCAGTGTGGTTCAGTTCGTCCCGCTTGAGGTAAATTTTTGCACCACCCAAATGCTGCGTCAGACGATCCGCGTAATAAAGCGGGCTGGGGCGGCCAACGTAGTGCGTCCAAAGATCATGCATCTCTGCCCAAAACGCGTCATCTGTCTTGGCATGTTCGTACTGCTCTTCCAATTCAAGGATCAGAGGCATCAACGTTTCAGAGACAAACCGTCCCCCGAAATCACCAAAACGGCCCTTTTCATCGGGACCAGTCATAAAGCTGTTAAAAAGATCGTTGGCCATGGGACACCTACCTAATTTGCGCCCGCCAGAAGTAGCGGCAAGTGGGGGAATGGTAAAGCCGCTTAGCTGCGGCGGACTGCCTCACAAAAGGCAGCAATCAGTGCCGCGTCTTTGACACCGGGGGACGCTTCGACGCCAGAGGACACATCGACTTGTGTGGCCCCTGTCAGCGCGATCGCTTCAGTTACGTTTTCGGGCGTCAACCCACCCGCCAGCATCCACGGCACAGGCCAGCGGCGGCCAGCGATCAATCGCCAGTCGAATGCGAAACCATTGCCACCGGGCAAGTCTGCATTCTTGGGTGGCTTCGCATCGACCAAAATCTGGTCGGCAACTTGCGCATAAGCATCAAGGGCTGCCAGATCACTTTCATCTGCGACACCCACTGCCTTCATCACGGGCAATCCGTAACGGGCACGTATTTCAGTGACACGCTCTGGCGTCTCTTGGCCGTGCAGTTGCAAGATATCTAACGGAACTTCGGCCGTAATGGCGTCCAGCAATGCATCGTCGGCATTCACAACCAAGGCTACTTTGGCAACACCGACAGGCACGGACTTCGCAACCGTAGCCGCCTGTGCAATTGAAACATTTCTAGGGGATTTAGGAAAGAAAACCAAACCAACGTAGGATGCGCCTGCGTCGACAGCCGCCTGCATCCCAGCCAGATCACGCAGACCGCAGATCTTGACCCGCCAATATGCGGTCATCAGCCAGTCTTTTCCAGCAAGGCCAGTACGTCGTCTTCGCCCTGCGCGGTCGCGACAGCCCCACGCAATTGTTTAACTTCACGCTTGAGGCTTTCAACTTCGCGCGACTTCCCACGCGCATCTGCCCTGATACGATGTTCGCGGACCCATTCCCACAGGAACCCGATCACCAGACCGAAGCCAACCCCAATGAAGATGACGACGAACAAAGGCAGTTGGATATCAGGGGAAAGACCCAGAAGCTCTCCCAACGCCTCTGGCATAGCGCGGACCGTGACAAAGTCGCGATTTGCAAGACCAATGAGGATCAAGCAAAGACCGACAGCGGCCCAAAATGTATAACGAATGGTTTTCATGGGACCCTCTTACCGCAAATAACCACGCCGGTGAACCGCAATTCACCAGCTCAACCTTTCAAGTGAAGATAGAGTAGCGTGCGCCAGACGCAAGTTGCCGTGGGTTTACCCGCCGTTCAAACGATCGCGCAAAAGCTTGCCAGTCTTGAAAAACGGCACATGCTTTTCTTCGACATCGACTGATTCACCAGTGCGCGGGTTGCGCCCAACACGGCTATCGCGCCTCTTGACTGAAAATGCGCCGAAACCACGCAGTTCGACGCGGTCACCGCCTGCCATAGCTTCGATTATTTCTTCGAAAATGGTGTTTACGATTTTTTCAACGTCACGTTGATACAAATGAGGGTTCTCGTCGGCGAGCTTTTGGATCAGTTCAGAACGGATCATAATTTGGCCTCCCAACCATGCATCTAACGGATTGCAGGTTTGTCCCTGCATTTCAAATGACTATAGGCATTTTGGGTCCATGGTGAAATAGCGCTGACCCATTATTTTGCGGAAAATGGCGTCCCGGATGGGGTTAAATTCAACCCAAAATGGCATAATCCCAGGAACACCTCATCAAGACGTGCCAAGAACCGGGTATTTTACTAGTACCGATTCGGGCATCGGAATGATCCGTTTCAGGCAAAACTAGTCCTCTTTCAAGTTGCGGTCCTTGCCTCATGAAAAAGCCCCGCCACAGTTTCCTGTAGCGGGGCCATTCATTTCAAAAGGTCGGGGTTAGACTTATTCGTCGCCCTTCAGAGCCGCACCAAGGATATCACCCAAGGATGCGCCAGAATCAGACGAGCCATACTGCGCCACTGCTTCTTTCTCTTCCGCGATCTCGCGTGCTTTGATCGACAGACCCAACTTGCGGGTCTTGCTGTCGATGTTTGTCACACGAACGTCGACCTTGTCGCCAACGCCGAAGCGCTCTGGGCGCTGCTCGGCACGGTCACGGGACAGATCAGAGCGACGAATGAAGGATTTAGCACCCTCATAGTCAACTTCGATGCCGCCGTCTTCGATCTTGGTCACTTCAACAGTGATGACTGAACCGCGCTTTACGCCGCCAATAGCTTCTGCGAACGGATCACCGTCGAGGGCTTTGATGGACAAACTGATGCGCTCTTTCTCGACATCAACTTCGGCAACTTTCGCACGAACCATTTCGCCCTTGCGGAAATCACCTATGACGTCTTCGCCGCGGCCTTCCCATGTCAGGTCAGACAGGTGAACCATGCCGTCGATGTCGCCTTCGAGGCCAACAAACAGACCGAATTCGGTGATGTTTTTGACTTCGCCTTCGACTTCAGTGCCCTCAGGGAACTGCTCTGCAAAAACTTCCCATGGGTTACGCTGTGTCTGCTTAAGACCAAGGGAAACGCGACGCTTGGCGCTATCGATTTCCAGAACCATGACTTCAACTTCTTGCGAAGTAGAAACGATCTTGCCCGGGTGTACGTTCTTTTTGGTCCAAGACATTTCGGACACGTGAACCAGACCTTCAACGCCAGCTTCCAGCTCAACAAATGCGCCATAGTCGGTGATGTTGGTCACACGACCCTGATGCACAGAACCCAAAGAGAACTTGGCTTCGACTGCATCCCATGGATCGTCCTGCAACTGCTTCATGCCGAGGCTGATACGGTGGGTTTCTTTGTTGATCTTGATGACCTGCACCTTGATCGTCTCACCAATTGTGAGGATCTCGGATGGGTGGTTCACACGGCGCCATGCCATGTCAGTCACGTGCAACAGACCGTCAACACCGCCCAAGTCAACGAACGCACCATATTCGGTGATGTTCTTGACGACGCCGTCAACTTCTTGGCCTTCGGTCAGGTTGCCGATAACTTCGGCGCGCTGCTCTGCACGGGATTCTTCAAGGATTGCACGACGAGACACAACGATGTTGCCACGACGACGGTCCATCTTCAGGATTTGGAATGGCTGCTTCAGACCCATCAATGGGCCCGCATCACGCACAGGGCGCACGTCAACCTGAGAACCTGGCAAAAACGCAACTGCGCCGCCGAGGTCGACAGTAAAGCCACCTTTTACGCGGCCAAAGATTGCGCCATCGACACGCTCTTCGTCAGCATATGCTTTTTCCAGACGATCCCACGCTTCTTCGCGGCGCGCCATCTCACGAGAGATAACAGCTTCGCCGCGGGCGTTTTCGACCTGACGCAGGAACACTTCGACAGTGTCGCCAACAGCCAGTTCAGCTTCTTCACCTGGATTTGCGAATTCTTTAATATCAACGCGGCCTTCCATCTTGTAGCCGACGTCGATGATGGCTTGGCCCGCTTCGATCGCGATAACCTTACCTTTGACAACAGACCCCTCAGAGGGTGTGTCCATTTCGAAGCTTTCATTAAGGAGTGCTTCAAACTCTTCCATTGCATTAGCCATGTGGCGTCGTTTTCCTAACGTTTCGGTTTATACGGGCCGTGCGGTTGGGTCCGCCGGTCTTTCGGGTTTCAATTGGTCGCAAGCGCCATAGCGGAACATAAAACAACAGGGCCGGTTCAACACCGACCCCGCTCAAGTCTCACGTCCGCGCCTGTCTCGACACTTTGACAGGGCGGCGTATAGGCCGAATTCACTAACGACGCAAGGAGTTTTGGCTTGGTTTGATCACCGATTATTGCGGGGCCGTACTAGCACGCAACTTGGCATCAGTCAGGGCAGACGGGCAACGCCGGCAGACGCCGAAACAAGCGGCCATCGATCAAAAGCAGGCCTAGGAAAATTGCAACCATATCGGCGAAATGCACTACCCCGAGTTCTTCTTCCAAAACAAAATAGCCAATCAGGACAGCCAAAACCAGTGCAATAAACGTCACAGTCTACGTTTTCGTCGCACCTACTCTGGGTAAAATACGGAACGCGACCAAAAATGATGCCCCCGTCAAGATGCAGCCCAAGAATGCAATGGCAGCCCATGTCACTGGCGACAACGCAGACGGCAGGCCTTCAACGAACCCTGTGATAGGCAGCATGAACAGCGCTGCAAAACTGAACGACCAAGCAAGAACAACGGTCACGTTGATGCTGCACAAGCGGCGCACATAATTCATGGCAACGGCATAGCTGACAGGCGCCAATATGATCAGCAAAGTACCCCATACCTGCGACTGCTCTTGGGTTGCGAATGCGCGTGCGGTCAGCAAGGAAATACCAATAAATCCGGCCAAAACACCAAGCGATTTCAAAAAGGTAGCTCGCTCTCCGCCGGGCCAGAAATAGGAAACAATAACGACCATAACAGGCGTCAACGCGTTGACGATACCTGCGACACCACTTGCGACATACTGCTGGCCAATAGGGTAAACGGCGAAAGGAACCGCGAACATCATCACACCCAAGAACGCAAATTGCGGCATCAGTCGCATCTCGACACGCGGACTGCATCTTGTTGCGAATAGCCAAATCCAGCAAAACACCGCGGCCATCGTGACACGTGCAAATTAAACACCAAGTGGTCCCATCTCGCGCAAAAGGACCTCGTTAAAGAAAAACGAAGTCCCCCAGAGAAAGCCTAGGGTTATGATGATGATCCAGTCTCTATCCGGCATGATGGCCCCCGATCACCTGAAACCGTAGGGAAGCGGATACAATCGCGCAAGCAGCGTTTACCGCACTTAAGGCGCTGACCTAAATCGCGCGAAGCGCGCCCCGCACCGCACCGCACCGCCGCAAAATAAGCCCTCATCTGCGCGCCATCCACCAGCGCGTAATGCACCTCAAGCGTCATGGCCATTTCCCAAACTCCGTCGCGTTCCACGAACTTTTCCCAAGTGATACGCGGAATGCAGTCGTCTGGCTCCGGCAACGCATTGTTGATGGATGTGTAATCCTGCCAAGGCATGCAAGACAGATAGGCCAGATCATCGCGTTCGCCGGTATTGGCATCCAAACCGCCCTTGTCGGTCGGAACAGTCATCGAAAGCGTGATCATATCATGCGCCGCAACCTGATCCCCACGAAATCGCATACAAAGTTCTGGAACCTGATGCAGCCCCACGTCGATGGCATAAAGGCAGGCGCGATAGGCAGAGGTACCATCAGTCTTGCGGGACATCAGATGGGTGACGTCAAGACGGGTGGTCGTGGCGTAGTGCGGCTGTTGGTAAGTCCGAAAGAACCGGTATTGAGCGGCGCGCGGCCACGCCCCAAGATCAATAATCTGCTGGGTCATAGGGGCAGTTGATCAAATACCCCTGTTCTTTTCCAGCAATTTTCCGTTTAGGTCGCACCACACGGTATCTATACGTTCTGGGCCGAGCCGCGTGCAGCATCAATAATCGCCACAGCTTTGGCCACAGCGTCATCAATCGTCAAATCCGATGTGTCCAACAACACCGCATCATCCGCCGGTATCAATGGCGCGGTTGCACGGCTACGGTCACGCGCATCACGTTCTTTGACGTCCGCCAAAACGGTCTCATAGGCTGTCTCCACGCCTTTTGCGATCAACTCTTGAAACCGTCGCATGGCGCGACAATCGGCACTCGCCGTGACGAACAATTTAACATCCGCCTGCGGACAAATCACCGTCCCGATATCGCGACCATCCAAGACGGCACCACTTTTGCGGTGCGCAAAACTACGCTGAAAAGCCACTAGAGCCGCGCGCACCTCCGGTACCACTGCAACCTCACTCGCGGCTTGGGCAACAGCGGGCGTGCGCAATTCATCGCTTTCCAAATCCACGGGATCAAGCGTTTCAGCAGCAGCTATCGCATCCGCGGCCCGCAAGACCTTTGCGCCTACAGCACGGTAAAGCAGACCGGTATCCAAATGGGCAAAGCCGAAATGTGCAGCGACGGCCTTCGAAATCGTTCCCTTGCCCGCAGCGGCAGGACCGTCAATGGCGACGGTGAAGGTCATCGGTTGCTGCGTACCAGTTGTGCACCAAGATCACCCATCAGGCGCTCGAAGCTCGGGAAGGACGTCGCAATCGGACTGCCATCATCAACGTTCATCGGTTTCTTTGTGGCCATGCCCATGACCATAAAGGCCATCGCAATCCGGTGATCAAGCTGACTAGCAACGGTCACGCCGCCGGGAACATTGCCATGACCAAGACCAGTGACTTTCCACCAATCGGGGCCTTCATCCACGGCGACACCCGCCGCGCGTAGACCTTTGGCCATTGCATCGATCCGGTCACTTTCCTTGACGCGCAATTCTTTGACGCCCTGCATGTCGGTCACACCTTGCGCAAAGGAAGCAACAACCGAAAGTACGGGATATTCATCAATCATGCTTGCAGCACGGGCTGGCGGGACAGCGATCCCGCGCAGGTTGGGCGAGAACTTTGCACGCAGATCGGCCACAGGTTCGCCCCCTTCTTCGCGCAGGTTCTCATAAACCAGATCTGCGCCCATTTCTTGTAGCGTAGTAAACAAACCCGCACGGGTCGGGTTCAGGCCGATATTGGGGACCAATACGTCAGAGCCGGGCACGATGATCGCGGCACAGACCGGAAAAGCGGCAGAGGACGGATCACGCGGCACGACGATTGTCTGCGGCTGCAACTCTGGCTGACCAACCAGCGTGATCACGCGACCTTCGTCAGTTTCTTCAACTGTCAACGTCGCACCAAAACCTTGCAGCATCCGCTCGGTATGGTCGCGGGTGGCCTCTTTTTCGATCACCACGGTCTGGCCGGGCGCGTTCAGTCCCGCCAACAATACAGCAGATTTCACCTGCGCAGAAGGGACAGGCACCACGTAACGCACCGGCACGGGATCAACTGCACCCACAAGGGTCATTGGCAAGCGACCACCTGCGCGACCGACTGCCTGCGTCCCAAACAGCGTAAGCGGATCAGTCACACGCCCCATCGGGCGACCATTCAAAGACGCATCGCCGGTGAAGGTCACAGTAATCGGACAGGTTGCCATCGCGCCCATAATTAAACGCACGCCGGTGCCAGAGTTTCCGCAATCAATCACATTTTTAGGCTCGGCAAAACCGCCCACTCCAACGCCGTACACGGTCCATTCGCCGCCACCATGGTTTGTGACAGTCGCACCAAAGGCGCGCATGGCCTTTGCGGTATCCAAAACATCCTCGCCCTCAAGAAGACCAGAGATATGGGTTTTGCCGACCGCCATCGCCCCAAAGATCAACGATCGATGCGAGATTGATTTGTCGCCAGGTACATGGGCCTCACCTTTGAGGGGGCCGCAGGGGCGGGATGTCATTGGGATCGGGGTGCCGTGACCAGACATAGAAAATTCCTTATCGCTCGCAAAGTCTGATAGCGCACGGCCTCGTCAGCGTCCATCGCCGCACCATCATCTTGCCTAAAAAACTTCCCCCGGCGGGTTCGGTGCTCACAACCGGCGAAAGGTTAGATAATGTGGGCTGCGACCTTCACGCAGCGCTTTTTGCTCATAGCGGGTCGAAGTCCAATCGGCCCAAGGGTCGCGCCAATCCGAAGGCCCGTCTGCCAACCATTCAAAACCATGCTTCGGAACCTCTTCAAGTGTCTGACGTACGTAATCAGGAATGTCTGTGGCGAAACGTAACTCTGCGCCAGGTTTCATCGCACGGTGCAAAGGGGCCAAATGCTCGGGTGTCACAAACCGCCGCCGGTGATGGCGCTTTTTTGGCCACGGATCAGGATAATTTAGGAACACTTTGCTTAGCGTCGAAGCAGGCAACACATCAAACAAATTGCGCACGTCACCGGGGTAGACGCGCAAGTTATCTACCTCAGCCTTACGGATTTTCCCCAGTAGCATTGCTACGCCGTTGATGAATGGCTCGCAGCCGATCAACCCGATCTGAGGGTAAGTTTCGGCCATATGGACCAAATGTTCGCCGCCACCAAAACCGATCTCTAGCCAGACGTCTTTGCCACCAAAGGCGTCACTTAAATCCAGCGGTACACGATCTGGGTTTTCGTCCCAGGAAATCAGGCCGGGCGACAAGGGCTCAAGGTCATTTTCAAGATAATCGTGCTGCGAAGCACGGATCGTCTTTCCGCGAAACCGGCCGTAAAAGTTGCGCCATGGGGCGCCGGAGGGGTGATTGGTCTTGGTCATGCGGCGGGCTTTACCAACTGTGCCCGCGTTGCGCAATCGGGCTATGGCGCAAGAGCTATCTATACGCAACTCACCCAAATTGCTAGCAAGGTGGGTCTTGACCCACCCTACCCTTTCGTCAAACCGCAGCCTTCAGCGCATCAACAAGATCAATGCGCTCCCAGCTAAAGCCACCATCGGCTTCAGGCGCGCGCCCAAAGTGTCCGTAGGCTGCTGTGCGCTCGTAAATCGGGCGGCTCAGACCCAAGTGTTCGCGAATACCGCGCGGGGTCAGATCAATTACTTGCGCAATCGCGCGTTCGATCGCCGTTGGATCAACCTCGCCACTGTCATGCGTATCTGCATAAATCGACAATGGTTTGGCCACACCAATGGCATAGCTCAACTGGATCGTGCAACGCTCTGCCATGCCAGCAGCCACAACATTCTTGGCCAGATAGCGGGCGACATAGGCCGCTGAACGGTCAACCTTTGTCGGATCCTTACCCGAAAAAGCACCACCGCCATGTGGGGCAGCCCCGCCATAAGTGTCCACGATGATTTTACGCCCCGTCAGGCCTGCATCCCCGTCTGGGCCGCCAATAACAAAAGTGCCAGTTGGGTTTACCCACCATTCGGTTTTGGACGTGATCATGCCCGACGGCAGAACTTCGCGAATATAGGGCTCTACAATCGCACGGATATCAGAGCTGGTCTGGCTTTCGTCGGCATGCTGGGTGGATAGCACGATCGAGGTCACCTCGACCGGTTTGCCATCTGCATAGCGCAATGAAATCTGGCTTTTCGCATCAGGACGCAAAGTTGGTTCCTGATTGGATTTACGCACCTCGGCCAAACGCCGCAGGATCGCGTGGGCGTATTGGATCGGTGCGGGCATCAATTCAGCGGTTTCTGTTGTGGCATAGCCAAACATGATCCCTTGGTCGCCTGCACCTTCAGCTTTATTCTCAGCCGCATTCACGCCTTGGGCGATATGGGCTGATTGTTCATGCAACAGATTGGTAATCTTGCAGGTCGCATGGTGAAACTTTTCCTGCTCGTAGCCAATATCTTTGATGCATGCGCGTGCGATGCCTTCGACACGCCCCATGTAGTCCTTAAGCTTGGTCTGATCAGAAAGGCCGACTTCGCCACCAATCACAACACGGTTGGTCGTCGCAAAGGTTTCGCAGGCAACGCGCGCCTCGGGTTCTTCGGACAAAAAAGCATCAAGGATCGAATCAGAAATGCGGTCACAGACCTTGTCTGGGTGCCCTTCGGAAACAGATTCTGAAGTAAAAATATAGTCTTTGCGTGCCATGGGGAAGTGCTCCAATATATAAATCTGCCACGTCAGGAAGCCGTTGTAGCAGAACCAATCTCTCCTCTAGGGTGAGCGATCAGTAAGGTCAATCGGTATCACGCCAGTGCAACCGATAGACCAGCAAGGTTAACAAAAACAATACAGCCAAAAGCGGCCAATCACCTGCGCGACTGTATACCGTAGCAGGCAAGGCGCGCGGTAATGCCGCATCTATCGCGCCGTCCACCCCCATAGGCAACGAAGCCGTAATCCGCCCTTTTGCGTCGATCATCGCGCTGATGCCGGTGTTGGCAACGCGGACCATCGGCAGACCCTGTTCAATGGCGCGCAGGCGTGCTTGGGCCAAATGTTGAAGTGGACCAACTGCTTCGCCGAACCATGCGTCATTGGTAATCAGCAGCAACAGACGCGGCCGGTCACCATCATAGCCAATCTCTTCTGCGAAAATACCCTCGTAGCAAATCAACGCGACTGCAGCGCCAATCCCGGGAAGGATAACTGTCCCCTTCGTGGCACCTTGAGTAAAGCCGCCAACCAGATTAGCTGCCAGTCCCGAAATGCCCAAACGGCCAAGCAAGCGTCCACCCGGAATGTATTCACCGAAGGGGACCAAATGCCGTTTGTCATAAACACTTTGGACCACGCCGCCCGGGCCCATCACTACTAGGCTGTTGTAGTATTGACGCTGGTCGTCGCGGCGCTGGATCCCAAAAACCAACGGTGCGCCACGGGCCGCATCAGAGAAAACCCGCAGATCATCCTCAATCTGGTCCAACAGGAATGGCACTGCCGTTTCGGGCCAGACGACCAAATCAGGCACACTTCCTTCACCTGTCAGGCGTATCATCCGGTTCAGAAAGACGTCCCGATACGCTGCGTCCCATTTTTGATCTTGCCGGGCATTTGGCTGGACCAGCCTCACGATTAGCACATCGTCGCCAGGAACAGGCGCAGGGTTTGGACGCAGGAAAAAGGACAAGGCAATCAAGCTGCCCAATCCAACAAGCCCTACAATCCGGTTTTTGCCGAGAAATGACGCGACGCAAAGACCAACGAAGACCGTCACCAACGACAGCAAATGCGGACCGCCGAAGGCGGCCAGTTGCGCCAAATGGGTTGGCACCCAGATGTGCCCGATCAGCGCCCATGGAAAGCCCGTAAGGATAAGCGATCGCGTCACTTCCGCCCCGACTAGAAGAAGCGCGAGCATCACATTGCTACGTGGCGCAAACCGCGCGGCCAGCCAGCCCGCAATCGCCCAGAAAAGCGCAGCCCCCGTTGCCATCAGGAAAATCGCAAAAGGCGCCATCCATCCGTATCGGGCGATATCAACCAGGAACGGCTCTATAATCCAGCGTAAACTGAATGCAAAATAGCCAAATCCGAACGCCCAAAGGTGGAACGCCGATTGCCGTGGCGAAACTTCTGAAGGAAAGACTACAAAAATAGCAGCAAAGGCCAAAACCGTCGCGAACCAAAGGTCAGTCGGGGCCTGCCCTAATCCGGCCAAAACCCCCAGTGCCGCCAAAATTGCAAAGCGAAACCATTTTGAACGCGCGACAAATGACGCAGGCAGATCAGCCATTCTTTACTGGGTTAAGGCGCACGCGCAAACGCTTGATCCGGCGCGGATCGGCGTCTACCACCTCAAATTCGGGGCCATCGGGATGCAAGATCACCTCGCCACGGGCAGGCAAATGTCCAGCCAACATCGTGACCAATCCACCTAGTGTGTCGATTTCTTCTTCATCGATCTCGACCGGATCGGTTAGGACCATGCCAATCTCGGCCTCGAAATCATCCAGATCGGTACGCGCTTGGGCTAAATAACAGCCCGGCTTTTCAAGAATCCAGCTTTTGACCTCTTCGACGTCATGTTCATCTTCGATTTCGCCAACGACCTGTTCGATAACGTCTTCGATCGTGACCAAACCATCTGTGCCGCCGTATTCGTCAATGACCAAAGCCATGTGGATACGCTCTGCCTGCATCTTTTGCAGCAAAACGCCCAAAGGCATTGATGGCGGGACATAGATCAAAGGGCGCACCATTTCACGTAATTCCATCGGTTCGGCGCCTCCGTTGAACCCATGAAGCAGTGCAAAGTCTTTGAGATTTGCAATTCCAATTGGCGTGTCGAGCGTGCCGTCATAAACCGGTATGCGGGTCATGCCGCTAGAGCGGAACACTTCGACCAATTCGTCTTTGGTGATCGTGACTGGCACCGCAACGATGTCAGGCTTGGGAATAGAGACCTCCTCAACCCGCATCCGGCGCAAATTGAGCATGCCAAGCACTGAACCAGCGGCGCGCATCGTATCTGTTGGGGTGTCGTCATCCACCTGAGGGGTTGTTGGCGCACTGAATGCTAGTCGCATTCGCGTCAGCAGCCCCGGTGTTGTTTCTATGTCATCCTCTGGCGCGCCTTGCGCTGCACTAGAAGAACCGTCGACCGAATCGCCCATTTTATCCTTACCTATGTGGGCCAAATGGCCCTTCCATTCCCTATATGGGTCACGCACACCCAAATTGCCAAGTATCTCTGTTTCTAATCCCTCCATGAGGGTGGCGTCGCGGTCACGCTCGTGATCGAATCCAAGCAGATGCAACGTGCCATGAACAAGTAAATGAAGAGTGTGATCGCGCATGGTTTTGCCAGCTTCGGCGGCTTCTCGTGCGCAAGTATCATAAGCAATGGCGATATCGCCAAGCTCCGCTTCAAGTCCCAGATCGGGGGGGGCTGGTATTTCACCATCAATAGCGGCAGCGCGTTCTTCCGACGGCCAACTGAGGACGTTTGTTGCTGATGGTTTGCTCCGGAAGTCCGTGTTTAGCGTCATGATACGCGCATCATCACAGGCCAAAAGGCTCACTTCAAAGACCGTCGGCTCCAGACCAAGGCTGTCAAAGACTGCATCTGTGGCGATTTGCGCAAGTTCGATAATGTTGGTCCAGCGGGCATCTTCGATGTTGCAATCGACGGTCACAAGGTGTCACGATGGAGTCGAGTTTTGCTTATTCTTTGCACCACTCAGTCCTTATCGTCTTTTTCATAGGCTTCGATAATCGCGGCAACAAGCGGATGGCGAACCACGTCCTTGGACGTGAAGTAATTGAAGCTGACCTTGGGGATATGTTTCAGCAAACGCTCTGCATCCCATAGTCCTGAATTCACACCGCGCGGCAAATCGATCTGCGTACGGTCACCTGTGATAACCATCCGCGACCCTTCGCCTAAGCGGGTCAAAAACATCTTCATCTGCATCGTTGTCGCATTCTGCGCTTCGTCCAACATCACAAAGGCATTCGACAGAGTCCGGCCACGCATAAAAGCCAAAGGTGCAATCTCGATCACCTTTTCTTCCATCATTTTCGCAGACTGTTTGCCCGGCAAAAAATCGTTCAGCGCATCATAAAGAGGCTGCATGTAAGGATCGACTTTGTCTTTCATATCGCCGGGCAGATAGCCCAGCTTTTCGCCCGCTTCTACGGCGGGACGCGACAGAATGATTTTATCAACATGCCCACTGATCAGCATATTCACGCCAACGGCCACCGCAAGATAGGTTTTGCCAGTACCGGCAGGACCAATGCCAAAGGCCAATTCGTGTGCAAACAGTGATTTGACATAGGCTTTCTGGGCATCCGTGCGCGGTTCGATCAACTTTTTGCGGGTCTTGATTTCAACGCGGGCGGTTTCGCCTTTGAACAACTCGATCTGATCGCCGTTGCGGACTGGTTCAGATCCCATACGCAGTTCACGGTCCAGATCACCGAGCTCAAGAGTGCGCCCGGCCTCGAGACGGCTATAAAGCGCTTGAAGAACCTGTGCGGCCTCTTGGCGGGCGTCAGCTTCACCAACGACGGCAAGCTGGTTCCCGCGGCGCAGGATTTGGACGCCAAGGCGGTCTTCGAGAATGGTGAGGTTGCGGTCGTATTCGCCGCAAAGATCGATCAACAAGAAGTTGTCAGGGAATTCCAACAGAGTTTCTGTGGCAGTGTCAGCGGGTGGGGTCAGGGCACCAATAGCCAATCAGCTCTCCTTTGAGTCTATATTTTATTCTGGCAACTCTGCCCGCAAGGCGCAAGGCATCTGGTGCATTTGATATGTCAGTTACTTGGGAATGCTCGATGTTTGATCAAGTAAGGTGGATCACGATCCACCTTACAATAATTCGCCTTTCAGCGAATTTGGGCTGTCTTGTAGGATCTTCACGCGGCGTACTTGCCCGATCACATCTGCAGGCGCATCGGCATAGACGGCATGCAGATACTCTGACTTGCCGATCATCTGCCCTGCTTCGCGGCCTGCTTTTTCAAACAAGACCTTCACTTCGCGGCCAACCATCGACGCCTGTGTTTCCTGCTGCTGCTGGCGCAACAACGCCTGCAAGCGCTGCAAACGCGCGTTCATCACGTCTTCGGGCAGTTGCGGCTTTTCAGCTGCAGGCGTGCCCGGACGGGTGGAATACTTAAACGAATAGGCCTGCCCGTAATGCACATTGCGCACCAGTTGCAGTGTGTCTTCAAAATCCTGATCCGTCTCGCCGGGGAACCCCACGATAAAGTCACCGGACAATAACAAATCAGGGCGCGCCGCGCGGATACGTTCAATTACCCGCAGATAGCTTTCGGCGGTGTGCTTGCGGTTCATCGCCTTCAAAATCCGGTCAGAACCCGATTGCACGGGCAAATGCAAATATGGCATCAGCTTTTCACACGTGCCATGCGCCTCGATCAATGCCTCATCCATGTCGTTGGGATGAGACGTAGTGAAACGGATACGCTTTAGCCCGTCGACTTTGTCGAGATCCCAGATCAAACCTGCCAACCCTTGGGGATGGCCGTGATAAGCGTTGACGTTTTGGCCCAGAAGCGTGATTTCCTTCACGCCGCTCTCAACCAGTTCTTGCGCCTCGCGCACGACACGGTCGGCTGGGCGCGACACCTCTGCACCGCGCGTGTATGGCACCACGCAGAATGCACAGAATTTGTCGCAACCTTCCTGAACGGTCAAAAAGGCGGTCGGGCCACGTTTTGCTTTGGACCGTTTCTTGAGCGTATCGAACTTATCATCGTCAGGAAAATCAGTATCGAGCGCCTTTTTACCTGCGCGGACTGCCTCTTCCATCGCAGGCAAGCGGTGATAGCTTTGCGGACCAACCACCAGATCAACCATCGGCTGACGCTTGATAATCTCTTCGCCCTCGGCTTGGGCCACACAGCCCGCAACACCAATTTTCAAATCAGGATTTGCTGCCTTCAGACCCTTAAAGCGCCCCAATTCGGAATATACTTTTTCGGCGGCTTTCTCACGGATGTGACAGGTATTAAGCAGAATCATATCCGCATCATCAGGGGTCAACGTTTCAACATATCCTTTGCCGCCCAGCGCTTCGGCCATACGTTCGCTGTCGTAGACGTTCATCTGACAACCGTAAGTTTTGATATATAGCTTTTTTGGCGCGGACATCGGACTGCTCATGTAAAGGAGTATCAAGCGCCTTCTAACCAACTGGGGCATTGCTTGCAATGCAGTGGGATTTTGCGGATAACTCAAACGGATGCCGCCCAAAATGCACTACCCCAGCCTGCACGCTTTGATTGCTGACAGCAAACGGACCCTGACAAAGGGGCCAATAGCACTTGTGTTGATCGAAGATGATGTCGAGGTGGACAGCACCCTGGCACATCTAAGTGCGCTTGGCTGTGGCAGTATCCTCGCTTTTTTGCGCACCTGACCGTGCCTTGCCGCAAAAGAACGACGCGACAGCGTTATGTCCTATATCGTGGACATTTATGCACGCGACTTGACTGCCAATCCAAACGGTGTCGACCGCGCCACAGCCCATTTTGACAAATCCGGCTATTATGCCTTGGCGAGCAAAGATGCCGCAGGCGTGGAACTTGAACGGTAGTTGGACATATCCGGCGGCCTGCGGTGGCGATTTGAAGATCACATTACCAAAGACCGCCGACGCACTGACCGGGTCTCATTCTTCCGTGCGCAGCCCGGGCTTGAAATGCCGCCGGCATCGATCCTTTAATATCGCCAAATACAACATTTTTTCTTGCCCTTGGCACAACAACCTCACGGCTGCGGTCGCCTCTTTCCACACAGCAAAGGCCCTGCGCCACAATCAGTTGAATTTGCGTGGAACTCGCAGCAGCTTTTGGACTTGGGCTTGATGGAACTAGGACAGTGGTTTTAAGCGCACGGACGGATCGCGCGTGGCGGGGATTATGAAAAAACGAATGCGGCCAACTGCTTGGCCCTCTGGCAAGACCCGCATGTATCGGTGCCGACCGAATTAAATGCATATGTAGTGCAAGATCTTCGTCATCGCGGATCAGATGTTCCCAGAATCCGCGCTGCCAGATACCCTTGTCCCCGCGGCGCTACTGGCCCAGCGGTACATAGGCGGGTGCAGGTACATGGCGCGAGAACCTCGCTTTGATCATCTACCAGCGTTTGGAAAAATCCGCATCATCGTCGGGCAAAGTCCAAATCATGTGCAATTTGTTTGGCAATATGACTGCCGCGTCGATCCGGAACGTCAAGCGCTTCAAGCAAAGCTGGGTTCAATGACGCAACACGTCGATATGGCTGATTAGTAAATAAGACGTTTGGTCCTGCAGGCGGACAGTAAAGAAATAGGTGCCGCCGGGCACCCTGAGGCGACGGTAATTTGACATCACAATAGATTGCGGCAGGTAGGTTAATTATCGGTAAAGCCTTTTGATCGAATGCGATGAGTCGATACCCACCATACGCCGACTACTTGCGACGCAATCGAATAACCACATCCACCGACGCGATTTCAGCCCCCTCGGGCGCATCCGGCAAATGCCTGATCTCTAACTGCTCGGCAGGCGCATCGGTCAACTGGGCCGTATCTTCCCAATAGAAATGGGGGTGATCGGTCATATTGGTGTCAAAATAGCTTTTGGACCCGTCCACAGTAATCTCGCGCATCAGACCGACCTCACAAAACGCACGCAAGGTGTTGTAGACTGTAGCAAGCGACACCTTTTCGTCCGCATCCTTGGCTGCATCAAACAGGCTTTCTGCTGTGACATGCCGGTCCTGACCATCGCCGACCAAAAGCGACGCAAGCGTCATACGCTGCCGTGTCGGGCGAAGCCCTCCCCCGGACAACCAATCTGCGCTGCGTTGTACTAAAATGTCGGTCATGATCTCTCTTTTGATAACTATTCGCATTTATATGGGGATAATGGCGCATTGATCAATTGAAAACGCATAAAGACCGGCGGACTTGCGCGTGCAAACAACCAAGTGGTAGAGATCGGTTAACGCAGTAAACAAGAATGAGACCAGTCACATGGCCGATTATCCCTCGAGTTTTGACAAAGAAGACCTGCTCAAATGCGCCCGCGGAGAGTTGTTTGGTGAGGGCAACGCCCAATTACCCGCCCCACCTATGTTGATGATGGACCGGATCACGGACATCTCTGGCGATGGCGGCGCGCACGGCAAAGGCC
>JBLHTS010000025.1:0-20275 GCA_047627695.1 Yoonia sp.
AGCTGGTTTGGGAAAACTGCGGCGCATCGCGGGATAGGCGGACTAAAGTCCGCATTGGGCCGTATCCGGATTGGCTGGGAGCCAACCAATTTGGTTATGGAGGGGGGTGGGTCAAATCCCTTCAATCTCTGCTTCCGCAGACCCACCTATACACTAACGCGCAGATTTTATTTCCCCGAGGAATGTAGAAATCTGCTTCATCGCCGCAATCTGCTCATAAAACGACATGTCGTAACATAAGTGAAAGATGGTATAATTTAAGTAATATAAAACAATGACTTATGACTCACCTCTGAGAGGCATTGCAGCGCTGGCTAGCGTCGACTGAATATCAAATCGTTTTTCCCGGAAAACGGTCACCGTTAGTGACTATTTTCTTACTTGCTATCGGTGCGCCGGCGCCAAAATCGAACACGTCCACAACATTCGCAGGATAATCAAAACGGCCCAAACCGGGCCTTCATGACATTTGCAGCGAACGGCAGCAAAGAGCCCAAAGTACAAAATTCGTTATGCGGTGAATGCCTAGCTGATGCAAAAGAGAAGTCCCGACCATGAGATGTCAACGGATAGCGCATCGTTTGGTACTTGAGTCGGTCCAGCCGCAGACCACTAGACCGCAGCGACGCAACTTCACACGCCGGTATGAATGCTCTCACGACCAATATCAGATCGTTTAAGTAGCTCTTCTCTTTACTCGCTTTGCAAGCTGTCGTTTTACTTTCGATCGCCCGATCGCGCTTGTTGATAGAATGATTGCCTATGAGCGCTTGGCATTTAAATGAATCAACAGATGATGGAACTTTTCACCTTGCACGGCGACATGATCGCGTAGCTCATTAGCCGCGCGAAAACTGTCTCCTTCCGAGAGAGCAAACAGAATAGCTTCATGTTCAGACATCGACTGTTCCAGTCGCCCGCGTAGATGAAGTTGCATGCGCCGGTAAGGTTTCAGTCTTTTCTGGAGCTTGATCACCAAATCTCGCAGATAACTGCTTTGCGCGGCATCATAGATTAACTGATGAAATTTCTCGTTATGCGTATAGTATTTATCTGCATCGTTTTCGGCGACCGCGTGCTTGCACAGGTTGTTGGTTTCTTGCAGCGCCCGAAGTTCGGGTTCGGTGATGCGCTTTGCTGCCAGATGCCCGCAAGACGCTTCGAGTTCAGCCATCGCTTCAAACATCTCGACGAGTTCTACCGGCCCCGGCTCTACGACAAACACGCCGCGGCGCGGGCGCTGTTCAACAAGTCCGGACGTGGCCAGTTTTTGCAACGCTTCGCGAATCGGCGTCCGCGACACACCAAAATGTTCCGACAAACGGATCTCATCGAGCCGTTCGCCATCAGCAAAAATGCCCGTGACGATCATTTGCTCAAGGTCGTCAAGAATATGATCAGCGCGGCGAACATCCATATAAATAGTATCCAATAGCGCTAACAATAAAGCAATGATGAACTTCTTGTATACAATAAGATTGACAGAGAATACAAAAAGCCTAAGGGTTTGTTGACTAGCCACCGAGAGAGGTTCGGTCTGGCGTCCTTGGGAGGATAAAATGAAATCTACACTGTATGCTGCAGCAGCGGCGATTGCCCTTATGGCAGGCACATTGACCGCTGAAGAATTACGCCTGTCCCATCAGTGGGCAGAAGGCGATGTGCGCCACCAAGTTGCACAGATGGTTGCCGATGATGTGGCCGCAGCAGGGGTTGACCTGACTATTCAGATTTTCCCGAACCAAACGCTTTTCAAAGCGCGTGAGCAGTATACACCGCTAAGCCGTGGCCAGCTGGACATGACGGTTCTGCCGCTGTCGTATGCAGGCGGCCAGCAGCCAGCCTATAACTTGACCCTTATGCCTGGCCTTGTGAAAAACCACGACCACGGTGACCGCCTGTCACATTCGCCTTTCATGGCTGAAATCGAAAACATCATGGCCGGTGATGACGTGATGGTTCTGGTTCATGGCTACCTTGCCGGTGGTTTTGGATCCAACAGTGGCTGCATCACCAAGCCAGAAGATGTTGCGGGGATTTCGATCCGCGCAGCAGGCAAGTCATTTGAAGAGATGCTTGCCGCCGCGGGTGCATCAATTTCGTCAATGGCGTCGTCGGAAATCTACCCAGCGCTGCAGTCGGGTGTTCTTGATGCGACTAATACTTCGTCCGAAAGCTTTGTCAGTTTTCGCCTTTATGAGCAGCTGACCTGCTACACACCAGCGAGTGAATACGCGCTGTGGTTCATGTATCAGCCGCTGATCATGAACAAAACAACCTTTGACGGTCTAAGTGCAGAACAACAGGCAGCGCTTCGCGCGGCTGGTGAAAAGGCACAGGCCTTCTATTTGGAACAGGCGAAGCTGGGCGATGATGCTGCCGCAAAAGCGTTTAGCGACGCTGGTGTGGAGCTGGCCCAGATGACCGAAGCTGACTTTAACGCCTGGCGTGATGTTGCCGCTGCGTCGTCGTATCCGGCATTCGTTGCCGGAACACCGGATGGCCAGAAGCTGCTTGATATGGCGCTTGCTGTAGAGTGATCTAACCACTGTGCCCGCCGGCCTAACCGGCGGGTGCAAACACATCTCAACTAGAAAGTTTGTCTTGTGGAAAGCACTGCTTCTTCAACGCCGCATGTCGTTCGTTTTATAGGACGCCTGTCGACCGTCAGTGGCGTGATTGCGTCATTCATGATCCTCGCATCTGTCCTGATTACCTGTCAGATGATCTTTATCCGCGCGGTGCTGGGTAAATCGACGATCTGGCAAACCGAGGCTGTAATTTATCTAATGATTGCTGCCACTATGATCGGGCTGGCCTATGTGCAAAAGCTCAAGGGTCATGTGGGCGTTGATCTGATACCAACGATGCTCGGACCCAAAGGCCGCCGCGTGATGGCGATCTTTACGCTGACTGTAACCGTGATCATGATGACCCTGTTGCTGTATCACGCCTATGATATGTGGCATTTTGCGTGGAAGCGTGGCTGGAAGTCCGAAACAATTTGGGCTGTTCCGCTATGGATCCCCTATCTTTCCTTGCCGCTGGGCTTTGGTCTTTTTCTTTTACAACTCGTCGCTGACCTGTGGATGGTTATTCGTGGCGAAGATATCGGCGCGCCTGTCGCAGTCGAAGACCGGAGGCATTGATGGAACCGCTTGCTGTTGGTGGGTTAGTCGCCCTTTGCACTGTCTTGGTGCTATTTTCTGGGGTTTCTGTGGCCACGGGCCTTTTGATTGTAGCAACAGGGTTCTTATTCGTGTTCGATGGTGCCCGGTCGCTGGTGGCGCTGCCAGAGCTATTATACGGCGAGCTAAATAGCTTTGCCCTATTATCGATTCCGATGTTCATCATCATGGGGGCCGCAATCTCATCGACGAGGGCCGGGCCTGATCTTTATGAGGCGCTTGAGCGCTGGCTCACAAAGGTGCCCGGCGGGTTGGTCGTTTCCAACCTTGGGGCCTGCGCTCTATTTGCGGCCATGTCGGGGTCAAGCCCTGCTACTTGTGCCGCCATCGGCAAAATGGGCATCCCCGAGATGCGCAAGCGCGGCTATCCAGACGAAGTCGCCGCAGGTTCTATCGCAGCAGGCGGCACACTTGGCATTTTGATCCCACCGTCTGTCACCATGATCGTCTACGGCATCGCGACTGAAACCAGCATCGGGCGGTTGTTCCTTGCAGGCGTGATCCCCGGCCTGATGCTTGTGTCGCTCTTCATTGCTTGGGCGATCTATGACACGTGGCGGCGCGGTGCCGCTGGTGTGGCCCTGTCCGGTATCAGCTATAGTTGGGCTGAACGGTTCGAAGTTCTGCCACGAGTTTTGCCCTTTGTCGCGATCATCATCGGGGTACTTTATGCGCTCTATGGCGGTATCGCCACGCCTTCGGAAACGGCGGCGGTTGGCGCGATGCTATGCATCATCGTGGCGGTGATCATTTACCGGATGTATCAGCCAATGGCGCTTTGGGCTGTCTTGCGCGATTCCACTAAGGAATCGGTAATGATCTTGTTTATCATTGGCGCGGCTGGCGTATTTTCCTTCATGCTATCATCTTTGTTCGTGACCCAGTCCGTGGCCGGTTGGATTGCCGATCTCGACGTAAACCGCTGGGTTTTGATGGGGATCATCAACCTGTTTTTGCTGGTTGCGGGCTTCTTCCTTCCACCCGTCGCCGTGATCCTGATGTCAGCCCCGATCCTGTTGCCGATCATCATAACCGCTGGGTTTGACCCGATTTGGTTCGCGGTGATCCTGACGATCAACATGGAAATCGGGCTAATCACACCGCCGGTTGGCCTGAACCTCTATGTGATCAACGGCATCGCGCCTGATATTTCACTTAAGAAAATTCTTGTCGGGTCGTTCCCGTTTGTCGGCTGCATGGTGTTGGCAATTGTAATCCTGTGTGCCTTTCCAGGTCTTGCGACATGGTTGCCAGACTACTTGATGGGACCAGCGCTATGAGCTTGCTTGCAGATCTCTTATCGACACTAATCGACCGTCGCCTGCCTGTTTTGGGCGGTGGCCGGGCCGATGGCAGGTCAATTGAGTCGCTTTGCCGTGATCTAATCGGGAACTTGGGTGAGGTGACGGGCTATGCTGTGGCGCGCCAGATTTTTGACCGATACGAGGCAATGGACGACGCGAAAAAACACGCGTATTTCGCGTTTCTCAATGATGAGATGGACATCGACACCGATGCAGTCATTGCAGCAACATCAGCCTATGCGGCTAATGGATCAGTCGCCAACTTTAACCGCCTGATGAAGGCCGTAGAAGCACCGCGGCAGGAACTTGCACGCAGGCTCAATCAGGTACCGGGCGCGACAGGCCGGATTGTAGCAATGCGCAACGACCTGCTGCATTTCATGAAAACGGACCCCGAGCTCGCAAAACTTGACGCCGATTTGCGGCACTTGCTATCAAGCTGGTTCAATCGTGGTTTTCTGGTGCTGCGGCCGATCAACTGGCAAAGTCCGGCTCATATGTTGGAAAAGATCATCGCCTATGAGGCAGTCCACGCAATCGACAGTTGGGACGATCTGCGCCGTCGCCTGCAACCGACGGACCGGCGTTGCTTTGGGTTCTTTCACCCTGCGATGCCGGATGAACCGCTGATCTTTGTCGAAGTGGCACTGACCAAGGGCATCCCCGGTTCCATTCAGTCCGTGCTATCAGAGCGTCGCGTGCCACTGCGCGAAGAACAGGCCGACACGGCGGTCTTCTATTCGATCTCGAACTGTCAGGCCGGTCTTGCAGGAATTTCCTTTGGCAATTCCTTGATCAAACAGGTCGCTGGTGATCTGAGCCGCGCCCTGCCGCAGATCAACACCTTTGTAACGCTCTCTCCTATTCCCGGGCTGATGAAGTGGTTGAATGAAAACGGCATGGCGGACCGCAAAGACAACCCTGAAGCCTTGCGGGCCATTGCAACCCATTATCTTATCGAGACAAAACGCGATGACGGGCTGCCACGCGATCCTGTCGCGCGCTTCCACTTGAATAATGGTGCTTCTATTCATGACGTCCACGCCAGCGCCGACCTATCCGCAAACGGGCTCGCGCAATCTGGCGGCGCGATGGTGAATTACCTTTACGATCTGGGACGCATCACTGAAAATCACGAGGCTTTTGCGACAAGTCAAAAAGTGACCGCCTCTGCAGCACTCCGCACTGTTGCGCGTAAGGCGCTGGCGACAGCCGCCTGATAATCTGGAAAGTCCAATGGCAAATTTGCTTTATGACACCCTCTTCGGTCGTCACGCCGGAAAAACCACACCGTTTCTGCATCTACCGGAGGGTACGACGCTGACGCATGATGCGTTTTTGCGGCTGGCGTCGCGCTATGCCCATGCAATGACCAAAGCAGGACTGGAACCTGGTGACAGGCTTGCAGTGCAGATTGAAAAATCGCCCGAAGCTTTGGCCGTCTATGCAGCCTGCGCCCAAACAGGTGTGATTTTTCTGCCTCTGAACACAGGGTATACGGCTGCGGAACTGGACTATTTCATTGGGAATTCAGGTGCAAAGCTCGTGGTTGTGACAGACCGTGCCGCAGGTGCGCTTGCCCCAGTTGCCACATCATATGATGCGATGCTGTTCACTTTGAACCCAGATGGGACAGGCAGCTTTCCCGACCTAGCCAAGGACCAGCCAGACACATTTGAGCCCGTCACGCGCGCACCTGATGATCTGGCGGCGTTTCTTTATACCTCAGGGACGACTGGCCGGTCGAAGGGCGCGATGCTGACGCAGGCGAACCTGGTGTCAAACGCACAAACGCTTGCAGATTACTGGCGGTTTACAGATGCGGATGTGCTGCTGCACGCCCTACCGATTTTTCACACCCATGGGCTTTTCGTGGCAAGCAACGCCACGCTAATTGCCGGCGGGTCGATGATTTTCCTCCCCAAGCTGGATATGGATCAGATGATCGGGTTCATGCCGCAGGCCTCCACAATGATGGGTGTGCCGACGTTCTACACGCGGCTGTTGGACGACGACCGCTTTACAGCCGAATTAACCGCACATATGCGGCTGTTTGTATCGGGGTCCGCGCCCTTGCTGGCCGAAACACATGTGCGATTTGAAAATCGCACCGGTCACCGCATCCTTGAGCGTTACGGCATGACCGAAACGAACATGAATACCTCTAACCCCTACGACGGGGAACGCCGTGCAGGCACGGTTGGGTTTCCACTGCCCGGTGTTGAACTCAAAGTCACTGATCCTGCGACCGGTGCGACCGTCCCCAACGGCGAGATTGGTCAGATCGAAGTACGCGGGCCGAATGTGTTTCAAGGCTATTGGCAGATGCCAGAGAAAACCGCCGAAGAATTGCGTGCCGATGGTTTCTTTATCACGGGCGATCTGGGTTTGATCGCTGCCGATGGCTATGTCACGATCGTGGGCCGCAACAAAGACCTGATTATTTCAGGTGGCTACAACATTTACCCTAAAGAGATCGAACTGATCCTTGACGATCAACCCGGCGTTTTGGAAAGCGCTGTTATCGGTGTGCCTCATCCCGATTTCGGAGAAAGCGTGATTGGCCTGCTTGTCGCCGAACCCGGTGCTGACATATCGACCGACGACATCATGGCAACCTTGAATGACCAGCTAGCACGGTTCAAGCAACCAAAAAAACTGATCGTGATGCCCGATTTTCCGCGCAACACGATGGGAAAGTTGCAAAAGAACGTCCTGCGCGAACAATTTGCAGATACGTTTGCCGCAACGACAGTCTAATCGAAAATCTTACACTCAACTGATCATCAAGCGCCGTTCAGTCCAACTTAAGACAAATCACCTAACCGTTCGCGCGCCCCATATGTGGGACAGACAATCGAAAGAAGAAAAATGACACTCACGGCAATAATCGAAGCACATGGCGGGCCAGAACAGTTCAAGCTGGTTGAAATGCACGTTGGGGAACCGGGTAAGGGTGAAGTCCGCATCGCACATAAGGCCGTGGGATTGAATTTCATCGATGTGTATCAACGTACCGGTATTTATCCGATGACGTTGCCCCACGCGATGGGCATGGAAGCGGCCGGCGTTATCGAAGCTGTTGGAGAAGGCGTAGCGCACTTGAAAGTTGGTGATCGCGCAGCCTATGCCTCGCAGCCACCGGGCGCATATGCGCAAGCGCGCGTCATGCCTGCCTCTCAGGTCTGTCCGCTGCCCGACGGCATCTCGTTCGAGGAGGGCGCGGCAATGATGCTCAAAGGCATGACGGTCGAATATCTTTTCCACCGCACGACACCGTTAAAGTCTGGTGACACCGTACTGTTCCATGCGGCCGCTGGCGGCGTTGGACTTTTGGCCTGCCAATGGGCGCGTTCAGAGGGGATCACACTGATCGGCACAGCAGGCACAGACGAGAAATGCGAGCTTGCCCTTGCCCACGGCGCCACCCACTGCATAAATTACCGGAATGCAGATTGGGCTAATCAAGTGCGCAGCCTGACTGCGGGCAGGGGAGTTGATGTCGTGATGGACGCTGTTGGTAAAGACACATTTGAAGGATCCCTGAATTCCTTGAAGCCGCTCGGTATGATGATCTGTTTCGGTAGTGCTTCAGGGGCGATTCCCCTAATTGACATCGGCATTCTGGGGAAAAAGGGATCTTTGAAGATCACGCGCCCGACTATATTCACGCATATTGGGGACCATGCTACCTGTCAGTCGATGGCAAAGCATCTAAGTCAAAAGGTACTTTCAGGAGATGTGAAGATCATCATTGGTCAGCGGTTTGCCTTAAAGGACGTGGCCAAAGCGCATGAAGCCCTCGAAGCGCGCAAGACAACAGGCAGTACCATTCTGGATATTTAGCATTTCCTTCATGGTCAGACCATTCCCATTCATTAAAGTGGAAGTTTCGTCACGCATTGGCGCAGCCCGCAGCTGGCGACAGCTGAGAACCGTCCCGCATATTGCTACTACACCCTTAATCAGGAATTGGAATATTTGTCTCTGCTTGAACCAAGACAAGACAGAAGCGCGAGGACATAGATCGCCTCATGACTTTTGGGGTACTGCGAAGACCAGTGAGGGGACCTATGCAGCGATCACCTAGCCCAGCAACTAGCCAAGTTCATTCGAAGTGCGCGGACTTCTTGCTGAATGCTCCGATTCACCTTCGTGTCCTTACACAACACCAAGAGCGCGCTCTCAATTTTATCAAAAAAACAGGGGCTTTGGAGATCGGCCATATCGAAATGCGCCGCTGCCAAGGTGCGCGCCGAATATTAATGTCTGGTTTAGGGGCCGTCATCAAAACTTTGCATCCGCAGCGAAAGCCCGGTTTCCGCCCTTGGTGACCCAGACCGCTTTCGATCTAAATTTTGATTATTACTCAAATCTTGTGTGAACCAAAACGAACTTCTTGACCTCGTATTGCAGGTGAAATAGACGTCCACATGGTCGCGGGCGTTGTGTAATGGTTAAGACCTCAGTTTTCCAAACTGAAGATAGGGGTTCGATTCCCCTCGCCCGCTCCAAAAATTCACTTCCGACAGTTAACCTACAAAGACGTGTTAGTAGTATCACTAACCGATTGTTTTATTGTCATAAATACGGATATGCAGCATAGCTTTCCAAACTGAACATGAGGGTTTGATTCCTTCCGCCCGCGCCATCTTCTCAAAAAAAGGAAAATGCTTAGTCTAGGCCACAATGTAGGCAGATATGACACCATGCTGAGATTTTCTGGTTCACTTATACGTCCCTCTGCCTTGTGAAACGTTCGGTTCAGTTTTATGTCGCAATCTTGAGATAAAGGAAGCTTGATGGCCGACCCACAAAGACAAAAACCCGAGGACCGGCCAGTAGGCAAAAAAGTTGGCGCATTGCGCGCGCTTTGGCCATTTATGAAACCCTATCGGCTGAACATGATCGGCGCAGGATTTGCGCTGGTTTTCACAGCTACGGTGGCGCTCAGTTTTCCGATTGTCGCGCGTTTGGTTGTGGACAGCTTTGGCCTTGATAGCCAAGAAATCAGCCAGCATTTCACCTTGATGCTGACGGTTGCCGTGTTCTTGGCCTTTGGTACCGCAGCCCGTTATTACCTTGTTACCCGTTTGGGGGAAAGGGTTGTGGCCGATATCCGCAAGGCTGTTTTCAGCCGCATGATCAGCATGAGCCCTGCGTTTTACGAGCGTATCATGACCGGCGAAGTGCTCAGCAGGATCACCACGGATACGACGCTTATTCTATCGGTAATCGGCAGCTCTGCGTCTATTGCATTGCGCAACATCCTGATCTTTATTGGTGGCGTTGTCCTGATGCTGCTGACGTCTGTTAAAATGAGTGTTATGGTCCTTTGGCCGATCCCCGTCGTGCTTTTCCCAATCCTGTTCCTTGGGCGACGCGTGCGCAGTTTATCAAAAGAAAACCAAGACTTAATTGCGGAATCTAGTGGCGACGCCTCAGAGCAATTGCTGTCGGCGCAGACGGTGCAAGCCTTCACACATGAAGAACTGAGCCGGGCAAAATTCGACGAAGTGACCGAGCAGAGTTACCGTTCTGCCCGCCGCCGCATCCTGACGCGGGCGGCTTTGACGGCTATCGTGATCTTTATGGTTTTTGCCGCCATCGTTCTGTTTTTGCAGATGGGATCGCAAGATGTGAGCGCGGGTGAGATCACCGAAGGTGGGCTGGTGCAGTTCATGTTCTACACGATCATGGTTGGTGGCGCAGTGGCTGCTTTGTCGGAAGTTTGGGGCGAGGTGCAGCGCGCCGCCGGTGCGACAGAGCGATTGGTCGAATTGTTGACCGCCGAAGATAGCGTCCAAGATCCCGCCGAACCCCAAGTTCTGCCGCAACCTGTGCGCGGGGCGTTGATGTTCGAGAACGTCAAGTTCCATTACCCTTCGCGTCCCACGATTTCAGCATTGGACGGCGTGAACCTGACGATCGAGCCGGGTGAAACCGTTGCTTTGGTTGGTCCATCTGGTGCCGGAAAAACGACAATCATCCAGATGGTACAGCGTTTCTACGATCCACAAAGTGGTGCGATCAAAATCGACGGGATGGATCTGCGCGATTTGGATAGGGCTGATTTCCGCAAATATATCGCGCTGGTCCCGCAAGACCCTGTAATATTTGCTGATACGGCCCGCGAAAATATTCGATTTGGTCGACCAACGGCCAGCGATGCTGAGGTTGTTGAGGCCGCAAAGGCTGCTGCGGCCCATGATTTCCTGACCGCCTTGCCTGAAGGCTATGACAGTTATGTCGGTGAACGGGGCGTGATGTTGTCGGGTGGGCAAAAGCAGCGGATTGCGATTGCTCGGGCCATTCTGCGTGACGCGCCGATCTTACTGTTGGACGAAGCGACAAGTGCGCTTGACGCTGAAAGCGAATATGCGGTGCAGCGCGCAGTCGAGGAACTGGCCCGGACGCGGACAACCTTGATCGTCGCGCACCGCCTTGCGACCGTCAAGAAAGCTGATCGGATCATCGTGATGGAGAACGGCAATATCGCCGCCCAAGGCACGCACGACGCTTTGGTGGCGCAGGACGGGCTTTATGCGCGTCTGGCCCGTTTGCAGTTTACGGAAGGTCTTGCCGCAGAATAACGCGGCCTTTCGTGGCGTTAGACTTGTGGTCAATCCAATTCTTGCCCAACCTACATTGCTAGGGAGGCCGCCAATTAACGCGCGGTAAGACATCAGGGAGGAAACGGTATGACTTTTGCTACAGCCGCAGATCGTGACGCCATTGAAAACGAAATGCCGTGGACCGGGCGAAACGCCCCCACGACGACCTATGGGCTAATTTGCCAAACCGCAGAAAAACATGGGCCCCGCAAAGCGGTCAGCTTTAGTTTGTTGTCCGATCCAAATGCCAAATGTGAAACTTTGGATTGGAACACATTGCGCGACAAAACGGGGCAGGCGGCCAACATGTTCCGCGCCCTTGGTGTCGGTGAAAAGGACGTTGTTGCCTATCTGATGCCCAACGCGACCGAGACGATTCTGACCTATCTGGGCGGACAGGTCGCCGGCATCGTCAACCCCATCAATCCACTACTAGAGGCCGAGCAGATCGCCGCGATCCTGCGCGAAACGAACGCAAAAGTTCTTGTGACCCTCAAGGCGTTCCCAAAAACCGACGTTGCCCAAAAGGCAGCAGAGGCGGTGCGATTGGCCCCCAATGTTACGCACGTAATTGAGGTAGATTTGCTGCGATACCTGACAGGGCTAAAGCGCTTTATTGTCCCACTGATCCGGCCCAAGAACCTTGCATCGCACCATGCCAAAGTGCTTGATTTCAATACAGAAATGAAGAAACAGCCGACGTCGCTTGCCTTCGAAGACAGCAAAGTGGATCGGGTCGCTGCCTATTTTCATACCGGCGGGACAACAGGCATGCCAAAGGTCGTGCAGCATCGCTATTCCGGCATCGTCTATAACGCGTGGCTGGGTGATAAACTGCTGTTTACCGAAGAGGATGTGCAGATATGTCCGTTGCCGCTGTTCCATGTGTTTGCGACGATCGTATCGCTCGGGGCCTCGTTAGGGTCAGGTGCGCAGGTCGTATTCCCAACACCGCAAGGATACCGTGGCGAAGGGGTGTTTGATAATTTCTGGAAGCTGGTCGAAAAGCACAAAGTGACGTTCATGATCACCGTTCCCACGGCGATGTCAGCATTGATGCAGCGTAAAGTTGACGCTGATATCTCGACACTGCGGTTGGCGTTTTGTGGATCGGCACCTTTACCGCTTGAACTTTACCGCCGCTTTGAAGAGGCAGCAGGGGTCACAATCTGTGAAGGCTACGGCCTGACCGAGGCCACTTGTTTGGTGTCTATCAATCCGCCTGATGGGGAAAAGCGTGTCGGTTCAATAGGTTTGCCGTTCCCTTACACCGAAGTCAAAATCATGTCGCCGACCACTGGCACAGAAATTGCGGTCGACGAAATTGGCGAGATTTGCATTTCAAATCCCGGTGTATCCGCGGGCGAAACCTATACCGAGGTCGCCAAGAATTCCGCCCTTTTCTACCCGGGTGCTGAGGGCAAACCGCAATTTCTGCGAACCGGCGATTTGGGTCGCAAGGATGCAGATGGCTATTTGTGGATCACGGGCCGCGCCAGGGACCTGATCATTCGCGGTGGTCACAACATCGATCCTGCCGAAATCGAGGAAGCACTTGCGGGATACGAGGCTGTTGCATTTGCGGGCGCAATTGGGCAACCCGACGAGCACGCTGGTGAAGTACCATGCGTTTATGTAGAATTGGTCAAAGGCGCGGACGTAACCGAGGCCGAATTGCTAGCCTACGCCAAGCAGCATATCCATGAACGTGCGGCCCACCCCAAGTATCTTGAGGTGCTGGACGAATTGCCTAAGACAGCCGTTGGAAAAATCTTCAAGCCTGACCTGCGCAAGCGGGCTATCACGCGCGTCTACAATGCGGCACTGTGCGATTTGGAAGCACAGGTGAATTCAGTGACCGAAGACAAGCGGCGCGGCCTAGTTGCACATGTACACAAAACTGGCAGTGTGACGGACGAAGAAATCGGAAATGCACTGAACGCCTACACTGTCCCTTGGGATAATGCGGACTAGGTCGTTTTCCAAGCACAACAAAGAGGAAAGCTGCAATGGCAAAACTCGCATTCTTGGGCCTTGGGGTCATGGGATACCCGATGGCGGGCCACTTGAAATCCGCCGGACACAATGTAACTGTTTTTAACAGGACCGCAGCAAAGGCTAAAAAATGGGTCGCGGAACACGGCGGCCAGATGGGCGCCACCCCGAAGGAGGCCGCGCAAGGGGCAGACATAGTGATGGCATGCGTTGGCAATGACGATGATCTGCGGTCGGTTTGTTTGGGCGATGACAGTGCGTTTGCAACGATGGCTAAAGGGTCGATCTTTGTGGATCATACAACCGTTTCGGCGGCAGTGACGCGCGAGTTGCACGACGCAGCCGCGCTAAAAGGGATCGCTTTTGTGGACGCACCTGTCTCTGGCGGGCAGGCGGGGGCTGAGAACGGCGCGTTGTCAATCATGTGTGGCGCTGCAGAGGAAAGCTATGCCAAAGCCGAGGCTGTGATTGGGGCTTATGCGAAACTTTGTCGCCGGATCGGCGAAAGTGGCGCGGGCCAAATGACCAAAATGTGCAACCAGATCGCTATTGCAGGTCTGATGCAGGGTCTTTCTGAGGCGCTTCACTTTGCGCAAAAAGCGGGGCTAGACGGTCGTGCCGTGGTCGAGGTGATCAGCCAAGGTGCAGCGGGTAGTTGGCAGATGTCGAACCGATACGAGACGATGCTGGACGACAAATTCAATCACGGATTTGCGGTTGACTGGATGCGAAAAGATCTGGGCATCTGCCTTGATACGGCCAATGAAAATGGGGCCAGTTTACCGGTGACTGCACTTGTTGACCAATTCTATAAAGACGTGCAAAAGCTTGGCGGCGGACGTTGGGATACGTCTTCTTTGCTCAAGCGATTGCAGACTTTCGGGTAGGATTTGGTAGACTGCGCGCTAAATAAATTGGCCTCCATCGGGGTTTAAAGCCCGTTTCTCTAGGTGAATCGGGGCGACAAACTAAAACGTGCCTCCCCACATGGGAGGCCCGGAAGACCAAAAGCCAACTGACGCGCAGCTTTGCAAGGCCATTGCCCACAATCACTGCGTTAGAACGACGTGATTTCAGATCGCGGGCGCGGCTGTTTCACGGGCCTGATCTCATCTGGCACGACGCCCGCTATTTGCAGTTGTCGTGCCGCACCTAACGTTGGAATGAATTGTACGCGACGTGCTTGCACACCACCTAGACTGGACGAAACACAAGGGATTCCTTCTTTTTTCAAGAAACCTTTGGCAAATGTGGCATTTCCAGAGTCAATATCATTGGCATGCTCTGTCATGCACGCGCCGCCAAAACTTTTTGCCTGCAGGTTGCGACGCTCCGCACCAGATTGAAGTAACCGGTTGATAAGCAGTTCGACCGCGGCCGTTTGGGCAGCGAGTCCACTGAATTCTTGCACATTCAGCCCGTCGAGATGGATAGTGCAGTCAGGTGTCGTGCGGATGAATTGATCAAGCGGAAGACACTCCTCAATTTTCATCGTTTCAGGTAGTTTGAAAACCATGGGTTCCGCTGTCATGATCGCTATTTCCATCCAAGAACACATCTGCCCTCGTATGGCGATGAGTGGCTTTATGGCGGACGGGCTCTTAATTTCGTGTAAACAGGAGTTGCGTTTTTTCGATGGTCTCGATGGGCGTCGCGGGGACCCTAGATTTCACACATTCGCCTGTCCCAACAGTTTGCCACCAGTGCGATCATATGATAGTTTTTTGTGATCGAAAGGCGTCACATGATCAAAAGCCAAGTCACCCTCAAGCAGCTAGAAGCCTTTGTTCAGGTCGTCGATAAGGGCAGTTTTCGCAAAGCCGCTGCCGCACTAGGAACGACGCAACCCAATGTTTCGGCAAGAATTTCTGCACTTGAGGCAATCCTGGACGTTGTCTTGATGTACCGTGATGCTGGATCCGTTCGCTTGACGGACATTGGAGAGCAGTTGGTTAATGCCGCGCGCGACGTTATCAGATCTGGCGAAGTATTTCTTGAAGTCGCTAAGCGCCATGACCTAATCGAGGACCGCCTGCGCCTTGGCGTCACAGAAGTGGTCGCCTGTACTTGGTTGCATGATTTTCTGCGCGCTTTTCGCCATACTTATCCGTTGGTGAAAGTCGCGCTAGAGGTCGATCTTTCGCGCGACATTGATCGCAACCTGTCTGCTGGGCATCTTGATCTGGCATTTCAAACGGCGCCGTTTTCTGATGACACAAAGGTAAAGCACGCCATTGCGCAGTATGGCTATACTTGGTTCGCCACGCCGGAAATCGTGCACGAGATTGGGGGAAAGCCGGACATGTTACAGGTTTTTGCGCGATCGGTCCTGACCCATGCAAGGCATACGTCTGCGGGGCGCGCGCTAGAAGAATTTGCCGAAAGTGGCGGCTATCCCAAGGCGCAGATAGTGCATTCCAGCAGCTTGGCTTCTTGCTTGCCAATGGCAGTGGATGGGATGGGCGTTGCTATGTTGCCCAAGGTCTTGGCCCGAGACGCGCTTTTCGCCGGAGATTTGGTGGAACTGCAGTGTAACTGGGCGCCCGCAGCACTTAATGTTTTTGCGCGGTATGACCTGCGCCGCGCGTCTGGGTTCATTTTGCAGGCAGTGGAGATCGCGCGTCAGGTAGCGGCGGCATATGACGATAATGAAAAGTAACCGCTAGAAGAAATAATATTAATTTTTTCTATTCCTCGAGTGCGGCTATCATCCGCTGAAAACAAGAGGTCCGGCGCCAGCGAGGCGCTATTGACCTAACATTTGGAGAAGTGGCAATGGTTTCTGCAAGTACCCGCCTTGGTGTCGATATTGGTGGCACGTTTACTGATGTCGTACTCGAACGAAACGGGCAAACCTTTTCGACGAAGGTGCTAACAACCTATACGGCCCCCGAAAATGCGATTGTCGACGGCATGTATCAGGTCTGCGCGAAAGCAGGAATCCCCCCGTCCGAGATCGGTCAGATCATTCATGGCACGACTCTGGCGACGAATGCGTTGATTGAACGGCGTGGGGCAAAAACCGCACTGATTACCACGCAGGGTTTTCGTGATGTTATTGAAATGCGTACCGAATCCCGGTTTGAGCAATACGATCTGAACCTCAATCTGCCTGAACCACTTTTGCCGCGCCAAATGCGCTTTACTGTAAACGAGCGTGTCGATGCCAGGGGCGAAATCCTTGTGGAGCTCGATCTGGACGAGGTTGCTGGGGTCGTGGATCAGATCGCAAAGGCAGGCTTTGAAAGCGTGGCTGTTGGGCTTTTGCATTCCTACCTGAATCCAACCCATGAACAGGTGATCCGCGATATTTTGGCGGTAGTATTGCCTAATGTGTCGATTTCTATTTCCTCTGAGGTCTCGCCGCAGATGCGTGAATACGAGCGGTTCAATACCGTTGTGGCCAACGCCTATATCAAGCCGCTGATGGCATCATATTTAGGGAGGCTAGAGGATCGGTTACAGGCCGAAGGCGTCACTTGCCGAATTTTCCTGATGCATTCAGGTGGTGGGATTATATCGATCAAGAATGCGGCAGAATTCCCTGTGCGGCTGGTTGAATCCGGTCCTGCGGGCGGGGCGGTTTTTGCAGCCCACATTGCAGCGCGCTATGGGTTGGACAAGGTCTTGTCTTTTGACATGGGCGGGACCACCGCGAAAATCTGTCTGATCAAGAACCAGACACCTAAAACGTCGCGCGTATTCGAAGTGGCACGGAGCTATCGGTTCAAAAAAGGCTCTGGCATGCCGATCTCGATCCCTGTGATTGATATGGTTGAAATCGGGGCAGGCGGTGGATCATTGGCGCATATCGACGCGATGCGTCAAATTCGGGTTGGTCCTGAAAGTGCGGGATCAGAACCGGGACCCGCCTGTTATGGCCGTGGCGGCGCGCGCCCTGCGGTGACGGATGCGGATTTGGTGCTTGGCAAGCTTGACGCAGACAACTTTGCGGGCGGCTCGATCAAATTGCATCCAGATCAATCGGCGCAAGCGCTGCGCGCGCATGTGGGCGAGCCTTTGGGGATGGACGCTGTCGAAGCCGCCTTCGGTGTGGCTGAAGTCGTCGACGAAAACATGGCGAATGCGGCGCGTGTCCATGCAGTCGAAAACGGCGAGGACCTGTCTGAATACACGATGATCGCCTTTGGTGGTGCCGCCCCTTTGCATGCGGGGCGGCTTTGCGAAAAGTTGGGCGTTAACCGGCTTCTGGTGCCGCCGGGGGCGGGTGTCGGCTCTGCCATCGGGTTCTTGCGTGCGCCTTTCAGCTTTGAGGCGAACCGCTCTATCTATATGAAACTGTCGGGTTTTGACGGGGCGCAGATCAAGGGGTTACTGACGGATCTCGAGGCAGAAGCCACCGGTTTCGTGCGCACCTGTGACGCTGAAAGCCCGATCCTTTCAGAATTCAAAGTCTACATGCGGTATACGGGCCAAGGCTGGGAAATCCCGATCATGTTGACCCCAGAGCAAGCGATGAACCCGGATGCCGGCACTTTCGAGGCCCGGTTTGTCGAGGATTATACAAAGCTGTTCGGGCGTCCTGTCGCTGGCATGGATATCGAAATCACAGTCTGGTCGGTGAATGCCACAACGCCGTCTGAAAGCGTCGCACGCGTGGCCGAAACGGGTGGCGAGGGCGCTGCCTTAACCAGCAGTTCGCGCGAGGTTTTTGATGCGGCTTCTGCTGCATTCGTCTCTGCCAACATCTTCCAGCGCGAAGACATGCAAGCAGGCGCGCGCGTCCAAGGTCCAGCCGTGATTACAGAGGCTGAGACGACGATTATCGTTCCGACAAGCAGGGACGTAATTTGCCAGCCAGATGGCTGCATCGACATTGTGATGAAGGGGTAAAGGTATGGCCAAAGGACATTCAGAGGTTGCCTATCAGGTTATGTGGAACCGCCTAATATCGGTAGTTGAGGAACAAGCGCAGGCTTTGGTACGCACGGCATTTTCGACCTCTGTGCGAGAGGCGGGCGATTTGTCAGCGGGAGTCTATGACGCCCAAGGACGTATGCTGGCCCAAGCCGTCACCGGTACGCCGGGACATGTAAACGCAATGGCGGATGCGGTTGCACATTTCATCCGCCGTATCGGTCGCGAAAACATCTTTGAGGGCGATGTCTATATCACCAATGACCCTTGGGAAGGCACCGGTCACCTGCACGACATCACGATGGTCACGCCCTCGTTCCACAAAGGCGCTTTGGTCGGGTTCTTTGCCTGCACCGCGCATGTTGTCGATATTGGCGGGCGCGGCTTTGGGGCGGACGCGCATTCGGTCTATGAAGAAGGACTTTATATCCCGATCATGAAGTTTGCGCAGCGGGGGCAAGTTGATGAAACCCTCACACGGATCATGCGGGGCAATGTGCGCGAACCCGACCAGTTGATCGGTGACGTCTACGCGCTGGCGACCTGCAACGAGATCGGGCACCGCCGTTTGGTGGGTATGATGGTGGAATTTGATTTGAGCGACCTTGAAGGCATCGCGCATTTCATCCTTGATAACTCGCGCCGTGCCACGATCGAGCGGATCGCAGCTTTGCCGCAAACCTTTGCCGACGGCGAGATGACGATGGACGGCTTTGACAGCCCTATCACACTTAAATGCAAGGTCAGTGTCATGGGTGACCGGATCGTGACGGATTTCGCCGGCACCTCTGGCGTTGATGAAAAAGGCATCAATTGTCCGCTGGTTTATGCTAAAGCCTATGCCTGCTACGCGCTGAAAGTGGCGATTGCGCCAGAGATACCGAACAACGCTGCCTCGCTTGCGCCGTTCGAGGTGGTCGCACCCGAAAACACCATTGTGAACGCTCTGCATCCCGCACCCGTGGCGTTGCGCCATATCGTCGGTCACTTTGTCCCTGATGCGGTGTTTGATGCCTTCGACAAGATCGTGCCGGGCCTCGTGCCCGCCGAAGGGGCAGGGTGTCTGTGCAACTTCCAAGTCTCTTTGCGCCCGCGCAGCGATGCAGCAACACCTGCCAATGCGCTGCGTGCCGAAGTGCTAACATTCAATTCAGGCGGAGCAGGCGCGCGGCCCTTGCATGACGGGCTAAACGCGACGGCCTTTCCATCAGGCGTGATGACGATGCCAGTTGAGGCCACAGAACACGCAGGTCCAGTAATTATCTGGCGCAAGGAATTGCGCCCCGATAGCGGTGGGGCAGGTAAGACCCGTGGTGGCTTGGGACAATACATGGAAGTGGGCGCACAGGACGGGTATGAATTTGATATCCAGGCGATGCTTGACCGTGCAGATCATCCTGCGCGTGGACGGCGTGGCGGGAGTGCGGGAGGTGCGACAACCATCGCACAGGATGACGGCACGCCGATGCGGGTCAAGGGCAAGCAATTCGTGCCGCATGGGCGCAAAGTTATGATGGCGTTCCCGGGGGGCGCTGGATACGGCGATCCAGCGGAGCGACCAAAAGACTTGGTTATGCGTGACTTAGCACGGGGCTATATCTCGGTCGAAGTCGCGGCACGTGAATACCGGCTGACAGAAGAAGACATAGCAGCGGTTGCGGCCGCAAATACCAGTGGGGATGTGCTATGAAAATGGCAACCAACCGTTTCGCAAAAGCACTTATCGACGGTGACAAACAGATCGGGCTCTGGATCAGCCTGTGCAGCAACGTTGTGGCCGAAGTTACTGCCCACGCGGGCTATGACTGGGCGTTGATTGATATGGAGCATACGCCGAACGATTATCTTAGCGTGTTGGGGCAGTTGCAGGCCTTTGCTGCAAGTGACACCACCGCGATTGTCCGGGTCGAATGGAATGATGCGGTTGCAGTCAAACGCTTGCTTGATCTGGGCGCGTCGGGACTGCTGTTTCCGATGATCAGGTCCGTATCCGAGGCGGAAAAAGCGGTCGCGGCTACCCGCTATCCGCCGCATGGGATCCGGGGCTACAGCGGGGCGACGCGGGCTACAAAATTTGGACGCGTGACAGACTACACAGCACAGATAGAGACCGAAACAGCCGTTCTTTTACAGCTTGAAACACGCGCGGCAATCGCACAGGCCGAGGTGATCGCGGCAGTTAAAGGCGTGAGCGGCATTTTCTTTGGACCAGCGGACATCGCAGCGGACATCGGCAAGCTGGGAAAGCCTATGGACCCGGAGGTATGGGCGCTGATTAAACCCGCAGCCAAGGCCC
>JBLHTS010000026.1:0-19470 GCA_047627695.1 Yoonia sp.
AATTTCTTGCTGCAAGCGGTGATTGAGTGCGCGAAGCTCGGCTGACTCGCGCTGAAAGAACACCAACCGCGATGCCACTTTACGTGACGTAGACCAAAAGACGAGCGTCAGCAGAACCGCAAATCCCAGCGCCACCAACGCGAGGATCCCGTTGACCCGTTCGCGCACCGACGCATAGGTCGTAAAACTGACCATCGTCCAACCTTGGTGTGGCACTTGCATTTCGCGGCGCAACACGGCCTCTCCGCGCAGATAGGCGTCCACGGGAAGTGCACCCCAACCTTGGGTCAGACGGATCGCACGTTCAATGGCTGATGGCGCCGATTGGCGGGCCAAAGCATTTTGCTCTAGTTCGCCACGCCACAGCGGTTCCGTGGTCATCACTATGTTCCCGTCCCGATCTGTGACAAAAACCGCGTCAGAAACCCCGACCCAGCCTTTTTCAATGCGCGGGGCATCAACTTTGACCATGATCACGCCGCGCAACTGCCCAGCGACCTGCACACGTCGCGAATAGACAAAATCAATACCGCCAGCGGCGTTTTCGTGCATGGTATAAATCGTCTGATTGAACCGTAAGGCATCTATAAAATACGGCGCTGTCCGGTGACTTTGTCCAACAAACTCGCGATCAGTCGCGGCAACAGCACGACCGTCACGGTCAAGCAACGTCAGCGATGCCGCGCCAATTTCATCGACAAACGACAGTAGTCGGGCGGTTGATCCTGAATAATCCTTGTCTTCCAACGCTTTAATCAGTTCAGGGTCACGCGCCAACAGCTGAGGTACGACAGAATTCCGTTGAAGCTCCGACATCAAATTGGTGACGTACAGCGCCAGCCTCACCTCTGATCGACCGCTGATTGTCTCGGTGAACCGTTCTGTCAGTATTTGGTTGGACATGAAAATGGCAATCACGCCGATGGCGCAAATCACCATGACAACCAAGCGCAGATACCAGCGCCCAAACATTGATTTACCAGAAGCGAACATAGCTACAGTCTATTGTGGCGTCAGCATTCCAGCAAGCGACCACGTTACGCTGTTGCAAATTGTGCCAGTAAACTGCGGAAAAGCGCCTGTCCATCCGTTCTGCCATGGCCTTCATCCACTGCCCGTTCAGGATGCGGCATCATGCCAAGAACGCGTCGATTACCGGACAAAACGCCTGCGATATCAGAGACAGATCCATTTGGATTGTCGCAATATGTAAACGCGATCCGGTCATCATCGTGCAGCTGTGCTAGCGTCGCATCATCGACGGTATAATTGCCGTCATGGTGGGCCACGGGATAGCCAACGACGTCGCCTGAAACATACCCTTCGGTAAAAGCTGATGCAGACGTTTCTACTTTAAGATCAACGGTTTTGCAGGTGAACTTCAAGCCTGAATTGCGCATCAACGCCCCTGGCAAAAGGCCCGTTTCGGTCAAAACCTGAAAGCCGTTGCAAACCCCCAAGACATAGCCGCCGCGATTGGCGTGACTTACGACGGCCTGACAAATTGGTGATTTCGCAGCGATAGCACCGCACCGTAGATAGTCGCCGAATGAAAAACCGCCCGGTACCGCGACCAGATCAACCCCGTCAGGCAGGCTAGCATCCTTATGCCAAACCATCGTGACTTCAGCGCCAGCAGTCTTAAGCGCCACCGCCATGTCACGATCGCAGTTCGATCCGGGAAATACGATGACCGCGGCGCGCATTACAGAACCTCGACTTTGTAGCTTTCGATAACGGTGTTCGCGAGCAGCTTTTCGCACATCTGGATGATTGTGGCCTCTGATGTACCATCTGCAAGATCAAGTTCGATCACCTTGCCTTGGCGCACGCCTGACACGCCATCAAACCCGAGCGCACCCAGCGCGTGGCAGACGGCCTCGCCCTGGGGGTCCAGAACACCATTCTTTAACATCACATGCACGCGGGCTTTCATTGGCTTTGTCCTCGACTCTCGTTTTGACTTAGATTCTCAATTGATCAACGTAGGTTTTCCACCCGTGTGGGTCACATTCGAAGGCAGCACGCCTAGGCGCCTTGCAACTTCTGTGTAGGCATCGGCCAAGTCACCCAGATCGCGACGGAACACGTCCTTATCAAGCTTGCGGCCCGTTTCATTGTCCCACAAACGGCAGCTATCTGGGCTGATTTCGTCAGCAAGCAACAGGCGCGGGAATTCGTTATCCCAGACACGTCCGACTTCAATTTTGAAATCAACCAGCTTGATCCCGACGCCGTGCATTACACCCGACATCCAGTCATTCACCCGCAAGGCAAGACTGACGATATCGTCCATTTCCTGCTGCGACGCCCAACCAAAAGCAATGATATACTCTTCTGGCACTAGGGGATCGCCAAGGCTGTCGTCTTTGTATGAAAATTCCACAATTGGACGCGGCAGCGCTGTACCCTCTTCCATGCCCATGCGTTTTGCCATGGTGCCCGCGGCAAAATTACGCACGATCACCTCGAGCGGAATAATCTCGACCTGACGGATCAACTGCTCGCGCATGTTCAAACGCTTGATAAAATGCGTGGGAATGCCGATTTGAGAAAGCCCGGTCATAAAGAATTCAGACAGGCGGTTATTCAACACACCCTTACCTTCGATCACGGCCTTCTTTTCAGCATTGAAAGCGGTCGCATCGTCCTTAAAATATTGCACAAGCGTCCCCGGTTCAGGGCCTTCATAGAGTATCTTTGCTTTGCCTTCGTAGATCTTCTTGCGGCGTGCCATCATGCCCCCTTCGCGCTTGTGCGCAACTCGCGCGGATTACGTCTTACGCGCCTGATAGTGCAAGCCCCCCTTGCAGGCAAGCACCAGCAGGGGCATATCAAGAGAACCCTATCAAAACACGAGGCCAATCCGAATGAGCACCTTTAACGATCGCGAGAACGCGTTTGAAAACAAATTCGCCCACGACGCAGAAATGCTGTTTAAGGCCGAAGCCCGCCGCAATAAGCTTTTGGGCCTTTGGGCCGCTGACTTGCTGGGCAAATCAGCCGATGAAGCCGCAGAATATGCAAAGGAAGTGATCAAGTCCGATTTTGAAGAGGCCGGCGACGAAGACGTCTATCGCAAAGTATCCGGCGACCTTGGCGACTTGGTCGACGAAGCCACGCTGCGTGCCAAAATGGCATCCTTGATGGTCGAAGCCAAAACACAGTTGATGGGCGAAGCCTAAACCAGCTGCCAGCAAGTTTTCTTCGCAATTAAAGTAAAGCCGCACAGAACAAGTGCGGCTTTGTCGGTTTGTTCATAATGACTATGCATAGTTTGCATTTGTGTTTGCAGATCAGACATGACACCGAAAACATGTATTGACGGAGCCCGAAACACCATGACCAACGCCCTATCCAAACTGCTTGAAACACGTGATTGGCTGATGGCTGATGGAGCCACCGGAACAAACTTGTTCAACATGGGGTTGATGTCCGGTGATGCGCCAGAGATGTGGAATGTCGACGAGACCGCAAAAATCAGCACACTTTACAAAGGTGCGGCAGATGCTGGCAGCGATATTTTCCTGACCAACAGCTTTGGCGGCAATGCTTCGCGGTTAAAACTGCATGAGGCGCAGAGCCGCGTGCATGAACTCAACAAGGCGGCCGCCGAACTGGGTCGCGAAGTTGCTGATGCCTCTGGCCGGACAATCGTTGTTGCAGGCTCTGTCGGACCAACCGGTGAAATTATGTCCCCTATGGGCAGCCTTACCCACGAAATCGCGGTCGAGATGTTCCACGAACAAGCCGAAGGCCTCAAGGCGGGCGGAGCAGATGTGCTTTGGGTCGAAACGATCAGTGCTGTCGAAGAATATGCAGCCGCAGCAGAGGCCTTTGCTATGGCAGATATGCCGTGGTGCGGCACGATGAGCTTTGATACGGCAGGCCGCACGATGATGGGGATCACCTCTGCCGAGATGGTCAAACGCCTTGGCAAACTAAGCTATCAACCGCTTGCGTTTGGCGCCAACTGCGGCGTTGGCGCATCGGATTTGCTGCGCACCGTTCTGGGTTTTAGCGAGGCAGGGTCCGATCTGCCGATTGTTGCCAAGGGCAACGCTGGCATTCCCAAATATCACGATGGACACATCCACTATGATGGCACTCCAGCGCTTATGGCTGACTATGCCGTGCTGGCCCGTGATTGTGGCGCAACCATCATTGGTGGATGCTGTGGCACAACGCCAGAACATCTGGTTGCGATGCGCGAAGCGCTCGAAACACGTCCAAGAGGGCCGCGCCCGACATTAGAAGAAATTACAGATGCGCTTGGTGGGTTTTCTTCGGTGTCTGACGGGACCGATGGCGCGGGCCCAACGGCTTCGCCACGTCGCGGGCGTCGTCGTCAGTCCTAGAGAAAAGTAAGCTGATCGCCGACCTGTGGTGGCTTTGCAAAAAGATCTGTGCGCAAGTCTGGCAATGACCGATCCAGCCCAAGCTTGCGCGCGGCAAGCTTGAAACGCTGCCGCAGCAGTGTGGCCCATGCGCCCTGCCCGACCATTCTTGTACCAAAATTGGGGTCATAGTCTTGCCCGCCATGCAATTCACGAACCCGCGCCATAACCCGCGCAGCCCGATCAGGGTAATGTGTTTCCAACCAATCGCGAAACAGTGGTACCACTTCGCGTGGCAACCGCAGCACGATTGAGGATGCAGCCACAGCACCCGCTTCTTTCGCCGCCGTCAGTATCGCCTCAAGTTCGTGATCCGTTAGCGCGGGCACAACCGGGGAAACCATGACCCGCACCGGAATGCCCGCGTCCGTCAGCTTGCGGATCGTCCCCAACCGCGCCTGTTGTGAAGGAACACGTGGTTCCATAACGCGGGACAATTTGGGGTCCAGCGTGGTCAAAGACACCCCCACGCGTGCTAATCCCTTTTGCGCCATCAGGCCCAAAATATCCGCGTCTCGTTCGATCAATGTACCTTTCGTGACGATCCCGACCGGATGGTTGAATGCAGAAAGCACCTTAAGCACATCGCGCATGATTTCCCGTTTCTTTTCAATCGGCTGATAGGCATCCGTATTCGTGCCGATTGCGATCATTTTTGGAACATAGCGCGGATTGGATAGCTCTTTTTCCAACAGCACCGCCGCGTTCGGCTTTGCGATCAACTTGGTTTCAAAATCCAAACCCGGCGAGAGGCCAAAAAATGCATGGCTGAGCCGCGCAAAGCAATAAATGCAGCCGTGTTCGCAGCCCCGGTAAGGGTTGATTGACCGATCAAACGACAGATCAGGCGAGGTATTGCGCGAAATCACGCTGCGCGCCAATTCATCATGAACTTCAGTGCGCAAAACCGGCAAGTTTTCGGACTGATCCCAGCCGTCATCGACGGCTTCTTTGTGGAAGCGATCAAACCACACGTCAGGATTCAGACCAGCAGCGCGACCTGGCGTGCGATATGACTTCTGTGGGGGCAGATCATCCATACCAATTGTTGGAACATTACATGAACATATGCAGGGACAGGTCGGTGGCGCTCACGCGAATGTCGGAAATTAACAGGTAGAAAAATGTAAATGCGCGCACTACTGTTGAAGCAATATAAAGCAAAGGGTTGGTCTATGTCCGACGAAGAAAACGACATCATCCTGTCAGAACTGAACGACGAAGACCTTGTCGCACAAATGTTCGATGACCTTTACGACGGCATGAAGGAAGAAATCGAAGAAGGTGTAAATATTCTTCTTGCGCGTAATTGGACCCCCTACCGGGTCCTGACCGAGGCTTTGGTCGGCGGTATGACAATCGTTGGGCACGACTTCCGTGACGGTATCTTGTTCGTGCCAGAGGTCCTTTTGGCCGCGAACGCAATGAAAGGCGGGATGTTCATTCTCAAGCCTCTGTTGGCCGAAACAGGTGCACCGCGCGTCGGCAAGATGGTGATCGGTACCGTCAAAGGCGATATCCACGACATCGGCAAGAACCTTGTGTCCATGATGATGGAAGGTGCAGGCTTTGAAGTTGTCGACCTTGGCATCAACAATTCTGTCGATTCGTATCTTGACGCGATTGCGGCCGAGCAGCCTGACATCCTTGGCATGTCCGCCCTGCTGACAACCACGATGCCCTATATGAAAGTCGTGATCGACACATTGATCGAAAAAGGCATGCGCGATGACTATATCGTGTTGGTCGGCGGCGCCCCCCTGAACGAAGAATTCGGCAAAGCCATCGGTGCTGACGCTTATTGCCGTGACGCGGCTGTAGCCGTTGAAACCGCAAAAACATTTATGGCCCGCAAGCATAATCAAGCTTCTGCATCAGCCTGATCTTAACATCACAGCATGGTGCCCCTATCTGTGAGTTAACAGGAGGACACCATGCCGTTTCATCTTCTCATGAAAATCATCGCCGTTGTATTTATGCTTGCTGCGGTGACCGTCAGCGGCGCACTTGCGTTTACTGACGTGTTGCAAGTCACACCGACGATTGGGCTTGCCGGTCTCACTTTGATAGCACTATGCGCATCTTTTGGCTGGCGCGTTTATGCGGACCGTAAGTCCAAGAATGGAGATGAGGACGCATGACCGCGGATGCAACATTGACAGACACCGGACTGTCCCCCGCGGGCGCGGGGTCGGTCCTGCTGATCGCTTGTGGCGCCTTGGCCCACGAGATTTTGGCGATCAAATCCGCCAATGGATTGGATCATCTGGACTTGCAGTGTCTGCCCGCGATCTATCACAACCATCCTGACAAGATCATCCCTGCGATCCGCGAAGTTGTTGAAAAATATCGCGATTCATACGATCAAATTTTTGCGGTCTACGCCGATTGTGGCACGGGTGGGCTGCTGGAAGTGGCCTGCGCTGATATGGGGATCGGCATGGTCGCAGGCCCGCACTGTTATTCTTTCTTCGAAGGCAACGAGACATTTGCCGCCCGTGACGAGTTCACCGCATTTTATCTTACTGATTTTCTAGTGCGCCAGTTCGATGCATTTGTATGGGAACCTTTGGGCCTTGGCCGCCATCCAGAACTGCGCGACATGTATTTCGGGAATTACGAAAAATTGGTCTATCAGGCCCAAACCGAAGATCCCGCATTGACCGCAAAAGCCCAAGATTGTGCCGCAAGGCTTGGGCTGCCGTTTGAGCGACGATTTACTGGGTATGGCGATCTGACCCCTGCGCTGACAGGGCTTGCGCCTTAAGCCGCTGCTGCGGTCTGCTGAATACGCTCAACCATCGCCCGCAACCCGTTAGAGCGTTGCGCCGACAAGTGGTCATTTAATCCGAGCCGTTCTAGTTCTGCCACCGCATTGATCTTTACGACATCGGCAACCGGTTGATCGTTATAAAGCGCCAAAAGTACGGCAATCAGTCCGCGCACGATCATTGCATCGCTTTCGCCGCGAAAGGTGAAAATGCCATCGTAGATTTGCGGCACAAGCCAAACCTGACTGGCGCAACCATTCACCTTAGTCGCGGGCACACGTAGCGCGTCCTCTAGCGGATCCATCGCTTTGCCCATGTCAATTACATGACGATAGCGGTCTTCCCAATCGTCCAGGAATTCAAAGGTTTCCACAAGCTCTTCAAAATCAGGATTCGCCATTGCGGTCTCTCATGTGTTGGTTCGACTTTTAGGTAGGTCGGCACCCACCTTTGGTCCAGTTCAAAGCTTGACAGTGACAACCTTTTGACCTTTGACGGCCAATCCGACGCGACCTTCGCAAAGCTCTAGCGCTTCTTTGCCAAACACTTCACCGCGCCAGCCCTTGAGGGCGGCAACATCACGTTCACCAGCCGCCAACGCATCCAGATCAGCGGCGGAAGCAATCAGTTTTGGCGCCACGTCAGCCGTATCTGTTTTAGCCTTCAACAAAACCCGCAACATGTCGGCCAAAGCTGGGTTAACCTGCAATTTGGCGCGGGCGTTGTCAACTTTGGGCATATCCTCTGGCTTTGTCGCAATCCCGGCTTTGACGCAGTCAATGATACCCGCAGCAATGTCACCCCTACGCGCCTCGCGAAGCAATAGCCGCGAGCGGCCCAAATCCTGCTCTGACTGCGGTTTCGTTGATGCGATTTCAACCAAGGCATCATCTTTGAAGACGCGGGTGCGCGGGATGTTACGTTCTTGGGCATAGCTTTCGCGAAAGCGGGCCAATTCACGCACAATCGCCATGAACTTGCCTGACTGGGTCCGTGTCTTAACGCGTTTCCACGCGTTTTCAGGATCAGCCTGATACGTCGCCGGGTCCTTCAGAACGGCCATTTCCTCTGCCACCCATTTGGTGCGACTTGTCATGGCCAAACGGTCCGACAGGTATTCATAGATATCACGCAAATGCGTCACATCACCAAGCGCATAGGTCGCCTGCGCATCTGTCAAAGGACGGCGTGACCAGTCGGTAAAGCGCGAGGATTTATCCAAGTCGGATTTTGCAATCTTGCGCACCAAAGTCTCATATCCGGCCTGTTCGCCAAACCCGCAGACCATTGCGGCAACTTGCGTATCAAACAGCGGCTCTGGGATCAACCCCGCATCGACATAGAAAATCTCGAGGTCTTGACGGGCTGCATGAAAAACTTTGACGCAACCGGCATCTTGGAAAAGGTCGTAAAGCGGGGCCAGCGATAGGCCACCTGCCAGCGGATCAACAAGCACCGCATCTTCACCAGTTTCGTCCTGATAAGCCAGTTGCACCAAGCAAAGCTTGGAATAATAGGTTCGCTCGCGCAGAAATTCGGTATCAACGGTCACATAGGGGCGTTTTGCGGCCTCAAGACAGAATGTGGCCAGTTCCTCGGTCGTAGTAATAGTCTTCATAAATTTTCCGTCGATCTTAGATGTGCGTCATGCGTAAAAGCGTTGATAGGCGATAGATTGCCCGATGGAAAGGCACCGCTAACCGTGCTGATCAAGCCGATTGCGATCACCGACCGCAAAGCGGCGCAACACAGCAGGATAAAGCGCATGCTCTAACGGCAAAAGCCGCGCGACCAGCGTATCGGGCGTGTCTTTCGGTGATATCGACAGCCGTGCCTGTCCAAGGATTGGTCCGTCATCAAGGGCTGCTGTCACTTCATGCACGCAACATCCGTGTTCTGTGTCACCCGCCTCAAGCGCACGGGCATGGGTATGCAGCCCTTTGTATTTCGGCAGCAGAGAAGGATGAATGTTCAGCATGCGTCCTTCCCATTGCGCAGTAAATTCTGGCGTCAAAATTCGCATGAAACCGGCAAGGCAAATGATGTCGGGGTTTACCGACTCAAGTGCGGCTTGCAATGCCACCTCAAACGCAGCGCGATTTTTGCCGAAAGGTTTGTGATCGACACAAGTGGTCGCAACCCCGAGTGCGTTCGCCTTTGCCAGTCCACCTGCATCTGGATCATTCGACAGTACCAACACAGGTCGCGCCGGATGATCGCCCTGCATGGAATTCACCAAAGCGACCATATTCGAGCCGCCACCCGAAATCAGGATGGCCACGCGTTTTTTCACAAAAGCGAACCGCTGTAGTGCATACCATCAACGTCCGTAACTGTGCCTAGTTGATGCACCGTCTCGCCTGCCTCGACCAGTAAAGCAGTCAAAGCAACTGCCTGATGCGCGTCAACGGCCAAGACCATGCCGACACCTGCGTTGAAGGTTTTGAGCAGTTCAGCTTCTGCCATACCGCCCGTTTCGGCAAGCCAGCGAAATACGGGCGGCAAGTCCCAAGCGTTCAAATCAATCTGTGCGCCCAGACCTTCGGGCAACACACGCGGAAGGTTTTCGGTCAAGCCGCCGCCCGTAATGTGGGCCAGCGCATGCACGCCCCCCGCCCGCACCGCAGCCAATGCTTGCTTTACATAAAGACGGGTAGGCGCGAGCAATGCCTCACCCAAGGGCGCATCGGCAAAAGGTGCATTGTCGTCCCACGATAGGCCCGACACTTCAACAATGTGGCGGACCAGCGAATACCCGTTGGAATGCACACCGTCCGACGCCAAGCCCAAAAGCACATCGCCCGCAACAACACCTGCTGGCAGGTCAGTGCCACGCTCCATCGCGCCCACAGCAAAGCCTGCAAGATCAAAATCACCGTCGTGATACATGCCCGGCATTTCTGCCGTTTCACCACCGATCAGCGCGCAACCAGAGGCTTCGCAGCCCGCAGCGATCCCTTCGATGATCCGCGTTGCTTGATCCAATTCCAATTTTCCAGTGGCAAAGTAGTCGAGGAAAAACAAAGGCTCTGCGCCCTGACAAACCAGATCGTTAACGCACATGGCGACCAGATCAATACCGATGGTGTCCACGTTGCCCGTATCAATCGCAATGCGCAGTTTGGTACCAACACCATCCGTTGCAGCCACGAGGATCGGATCTTTGTAACCCGCACCTTTAAGATCAAACAAAGCGCCAAATCCGCCTAGACCAGCCATCACACCGGGCCGCGCCGTGCGCTTTGCTGCGGGTTTGATCCGCTCGACCAGCGTATTTCCAGCATCAATATCGACGCCAGCATCGGCGTATGTCAGGCCATTCTTCGCGCTCATTTGGGGCACTCCTGTCAGTTTCCGCGTCGTTAGCGCATCCGAATGCCAAATGGAACAGGGATGACGCGATTTTCGATGCATCGTGGGCTTGACCACCCTGTCCGGTCTGCTACTCCAAAAGCACAAGGGGGCCTGTAGCTCAATTGGTTAGAGCAGAGCGCTCATAACGCTTTGGTTGGGGGTTCGAGTCCCTCCGGGCCTACCATTTTCCCCTTATGCAAACAAAAGCGGAGCCAGTGATGTCCAAGATCAAAGTAGCAAACCCCATTGTCGAACTTGATGGCGATGAGATGACACGGATTATGTGGCACTTTATCAAGGACAAGCTGATCCTGCCGTATCTCGACGTTGATCTGCTATACTATGATCTTGCGATGCAAGTCCGTGATGAAACGAACGACCAAATCACGATTGATGCCGCCGAAAAGATCAAAGAAGTCGGCGTTGGCGTAAAATGCGCAACGATTACACCTGACGAAGACCGGGTCGAAGAATTTGGCCTCAAACAGATGTGGCGCTCGCCCAATGGGACGATCCGCAACATTTTGGGTGGCGTCGTGTTCCGCGCGCCGATCATCTGCAAAAACGTGCCCCGCCTTGTACCGGGTTGGACCGATCCGATAGTGATCGGACGTCATGCATTTGGGGACCAGTATAAAGCGACCGATTTCCTGATGCCCGGTCCCGGTAAACTGACGATGAAATTCGTGGGTGAAGACGGTGCCGTAATCGAAAAAGAGGTGTTCGACAGCCCCGGCGCGGGGGTAGCGATGGGGATGTATAACCTTGATGCGTCAATTTTTGATTTTGCGCGTGCGTCCCTTAACTACGGGCTCAACCTTGGCTGGCCAGTGTATCTGTCCACCAAGAACACGATCCTGAAAGTCTATGACGGACGTTTCAAAGACATCTTCCAAGAAGTCTTCGACGCTGAATTCAAAGGCAAATTCGAAGAGCTTGGCATTGAATACCAACACCGTCTGATCGACGATATGGTCGCATCCGCAATGAAATGGTCGGGCAAATTCGTCTGGGCCTGCAAGAACTACGACGGTGATGTGCAATCTGACACCGTGGCCCAAGGTTTCGGGTCACTAGGCCTGATGACATCACAACTGATGACGCCCGATGGAAAAATCGTCGAGGCAGAAGCCGCACATGGCACCGTCACCCGCCATTTCCGGCAGCACGAGGCGGGGCAAGCGACCTCGACGAACTCCATCGCGTCGATCTTTGCTTGGACTGGTGGCCTTAAGCATCGCGCAAAATTGGATGACAATGCCAAGTTGATGAAGTTTGCCGACACGCTGGAAAAAGTAATTGTCGATACGGTGGAAAGCGGGTTCATGACCAAGGATCTGGCGCTGTTGGTTGGACCTGATCAAGGCTGGCTGACGACAATTGCGTTCTTGGAAAAGATCGAAGAGAATTTGAACGCGACCGTTTAGGGACGCGATTTGCCACACGGTCCCAAAAAACCTAGAGAACACTATCGTAAGGTAGATTAAGAAAGCCCCGCGATAAGGGCTAGCATTTGCTGCGCATGCACGGTATCCGCGCGTCAACTTACCCAAAAGGCTGGACCCATGGATATCCGCAATATCGCGATTATCGCGCACGTTGACCACGGCAAGACGACACTTGTTGACGAACTACTCAAGCAATCCGGCGTCTACCGCGACAACGAAACGACGACCGAACGTGCGATGGACAGCAATGACATCGAGCGCGAGCGCGGAATCACGATCCTTGCCAAATGTACTTCTGTCGAATGGAAGGGCACGCGCATCAACATCGTCGACACCCCTGGCCACGCCGATTTCGGCGGCGAAGTGGAACGGATTTTGTCCATGGTTGACGGCGTTGTGTTGCTGGTTGACGCCGCTGAAGGCGCGATGCCGCAGACGAAATTCGTGACCTCAAAGGCGCTGGCGCTTGGCCTGCGTCCGATCGTTGTTGTGAACAAGGTCGACAAGGCCGACGGCGAACCTGACCGCGCTGTCGACGAAGTGTTTGACCTTTTTGCCGCACTCGAAGCCAATGACGATCAACTTGATTTTCCGACAATGTTCGCCTCTGGCCGCTCTGGCTGGTGTGACGAGACATTGGATGGCCCGCGCAAGAACCTTGACGCGCTGTTCGACAAAATCATCGAACACGTTCCTGCCCCTGCACAGATCGCTCTTAAGAAAGAGCCATTCCGTATGTTGGCGACCACGCTTTCTGCTGACCCTTTCATTGGACGTATCCTGACGGGCCGCGTTGAAGCCGGCTCGCTTAAGGCTGGCGAAACAGTTCAGGCACTGGCGCGCGACGGCAAAAAAATCGAACAGTTCCGTGTGTCCAAGGTACTTGCGTTCCGCGGCCTGTCACAAACTGCAATCGACGTTGCCGAAGCTGGCGATATCGTGACACTGGCTGGCATGACCAAGGCAACTGTTGCCGACACAATCTGCGACCTGTCTGTCACCGAAGCAATTCCGGCCCAGCCGATTGACCCGCCAACCATCACAGTGACCTTTGGCATCAACGACAGCCCCCTGGCTGGCAAGGACGGCAAAAAAGTCCAGTCCCGCGTGATCCGCGACCGCCTTATGAAAGAATCTGAAGTCAACGTCGCGATAAAGATCGCCGACACCCCCGGTGGTGACGCGTTCGAGGTTTCCGGTCGTGGCGAATTGCAGATGGGCGTTCTGATCGAAAACATGCGCCGTGAAGGGTTCGAATTGTCAATCTCGCGCCCGCAGGTGATTTACAGAGACATTGATGGCGTCCGCAACGAACCCATCGAAGAAGTCACTATCGACGTCGATGACGAATACACCGGTTCGGTCGTGGAAAAGATCACCGGCCCCCGCAAAGGCGAAATGACCGAGATGAAGCCAGCAGGCGCTGGCAAAACACGGATCATCGCGCTGGTTCCATCGCGCGGCCTGATCGGCTATCATGGTGAGTTCTTGACCGACACACGCGGTACGGGCGTATTGAACCGCCTGTTCCACGGTTGGGCACCTTACAAAGGTAAAATCCAAGGCCGCCGTCAAGGTGTTCTGATTTCGATGGAAAACGGGACTTCGGTCGCGTTTGCTTTGTGGAAATTGGAGGATCGTGGCAAGTTCTTTATCGGCGTCCAAGAGGCCGTCTATCAAGGCATGATCATTGGCGAACACAGCCGTGAAAACGATCTGGAAGTGAACCCGTTGAAGGGTAAGCAGCTAACCAACGTGCGTGCATCCGGTACCGACGAAGCGGTACGCCTGACAACACCTGTGACCATGTCGCTAGAGCAGGCGATTGCCTATATCGACGACGATGAGCTGGTCGAAGTCACGCCAAATGCGATCCGTTTGCGCAAGCGTTTTCTTGATCCGCACGAGCGTAAGCGCCAATCGCGCGCAGGCTAAATATCGTTCGGGTCGCGCTGCATTGGCGCGACCCGATCCCCGACCGCGATCTGCACATAAGCACCGCCACGGGCCAAGAACACACCGCCATGCGCGGCAATCGCGCCGGACGCGCGTTTTGCGTATTCGGCGTAGCGGTCAGGATCGGTGACTTTAACGTGGCTCACCCAAAGTGCGGTCATTTCAATGCCTCAAGCACAGCTTTTGCGGCCGCAATCGCCGCTTGGGCATTTTCAACCGACGCACCGCCGCCTTGTGCCATATCGGGCCTGCCACCACCGCCTTTGCCGCCAAGCTCTGGCGTCACAGCACGCAACAAATCAACTGCAGACACGCGGTCTGTCAGATCGGCGGTTACACCAACAGCGACTGCGGCCTTGCCGCCGGCATCGGCGATCAACAGCACTGCGCCACTATCCATCGAAGACTTTATCTCGTCAATCAATGCGGGCAGATCCTTGCCTGTGACGCCAGTTAAGACCTGCGCCTGAAAAGCGACGCCATTGATCACCGCGGACGGACTAGCCGACTGCGCACCGCCGCCCATCGCCAGTTCGCGACGCAATTGTGCAACTTCATTGGCAAGCGCCTTGCGCTCGTCCAGCAAGGCTTTCACACGATCTGCAACTTCTGATGCTGGCGCCTTGAGGACAGCTGCTGTCTGACCCAAACGGGCGTCCTGCGTGCGCAGGTAATCCAACGCAGCCTGACCTGTCAGCGCCTCGATCCGGCGCACACCAGCACTGGATGCACTGTCGCCCAATGCAACAAATGCACCGATCTCGCCCAATTGCGAGACATGCGTACCGCCACAAAGCTCAAGCGAATAGGTATTCCCCTTCGCGCCCTTGCCAGATCCGTCCTGAAGGCCCATCGATACGACCCGCACTTCATCGCCATATTTTTCACCGAACAATGCCTGCGCACCCAAGGCACGGGCATCATTAGGTGTCATTATCCGCGTCTCTACACGGCTGTTCTGGCGGATAATCGCATTCACATCACGTTCAACACGGGCCAATTCGTCGGCAGACATTGCCTTGGTATGGCTGAAATCAAAACGCAGTCGATCCGGTGCGTTCAGCGACCCGCGCTGCGCGATGTGATCACCTAGAACTTCACGCAGTGCCTCGTTCAAAAGGTGGGTTGCTGAATGGTTGGCCTGAATAACGGCGCGGCGGGTAGGATCAACGCGCAATTCCGCACCTTGCCCTTTGCGAATGGTACCTTCCATGACTTTGGCAAAATGGACATGAAGGCCAGTTACCTTTTTGGTATCGGTGATTTGCGCCTTGCCGGTTTCGGTGACCAGCATTCCCGCATCACCGACCTGACCACCCGATTCAGCATAGAATGGGGTCTGGTTCAGAACGATCTGAACCTCACCATCGGCCTGCGCCGCGGTGCCACCATCAACAACCAATGCTGCAATCTGCCCTTCGGCGGTCAACGTATCGTAGCCCAAAAAGTCAGTCGTCCCGCTTTCATCCGCAACATCGAACCAAACAGCACTGTCCGCTGCCTCACCGGTCCCTGACCATGCCGCGCGCGCCTTGGCCTTCTGGGCCGCCATCGCTGTATCAAAGCCATCGGTGTCGACCGAGCGGCCTTTTTCGCGGAGCGCATCCTGGGTCAAATCAAGCGGGAAACCGTAAGTATCATATAGTTTGAACGCCGCTTCGCCAGGCAATGCTGCATTATCCGGCAGGCCCGCCAATTCATCATCCAAAAGCTTCAATCCACGGTCAAGCGTTTGCTTAAAGCGGATTTCTTCGTTGAACAACGTCTCTTCGATCAGGCGTTGGCCTTGACCCAATTCTGGATAGGCCGCGCCCATCTGTTGCACCAAGGCAGACACCAAACGGTGCATCACAGGATCTTTCGACCCCAACAAATGCGCATGACGCATCGCGCGCCGCATGATCCTGCGTAACACATAACCGCGCCCTTCATTTGAGGGCAGTACACCTTCCGCAATCAAGAACGATGTCGAACGCAGGTGGTCGGCAATCACCCGGTGGTGTGTGTTCCCAGGGCCATCCGGATCGCTGGATGTCGCATGGGCAGAAGCTTCGATCAGTGCACGCATCACATCTGTGTCGTAGTTGTCGTGCTTGCCTTGCAGCAGTGCGCCGATCCGCTCTAGCCCCATGCCAGTGTCAATTGACTGCATTTCGAGCGGCTTCATTGTGCCGTCGGCGAACTGTTCGTTTTGCATGAAAACAACGTTCCAAATCTCGATGAAACGGTCGCCTTCCTCTTCTGCCGATCCCGGAGGGCCGCCCCAAATATGATCGCCGTGATCATAAAAAATCTCGGTGCAGGGTCCGCAGGGACCTGTTGGACCCATCCGCCAAAAGTTATCATCCGTCGGAATGCGGATGATTTTGTCATCGCTTAGACCCGCGACTTTCTTCCACATTTTGGCGGCTTCATCGTCGGTGTGGTAGACGGTCACCAACAGGCGGTCCCGGTCAATGCCAAATTCTTTGGTCAGCAATTCCCAAGCATAGGGTATCGCCTCCGACTTGAAATAATCCCCGAAGCTGAAATTGCCCAACATCTCAAAGAACGTATGGTGGCGTGCGGTATAGCCAACGTTATCGAGGTCATTGTGCTTGCCACCTGCGCGCACGCATTTCTGACTGGAGGTCGCACGGGTGTAGTCGCGCGTTTCAACCCCAGTAAAAAGATTCTTGAACTGGACCATGCCAGAGTTCGCAAACATCAACGTTGGATCATTGCGTGGCACCAAGGGACTGGAGGCCACAACCTCATGTCCTTGTTTGTCGAAGTAATTCAGAAAAGTCGAACGGATGTCTGCAAGGCTTGTCATAACAGGCTTTCACTAGGTCTAAAGCATTAGATTGAAGAAATAGCCCTGCACCCGCATGCTGTCCACAGGCAAACGAAAGCGATCAATTTCGGTCGAAATATTCACACTCAAGACAGAGGGCAAAGAGCCATAGGGAATTTACCCAAAATGGAAAAAGGTGCCGCTATTGCGACACCCCTTCTCAGGTATTCTCCACCAACTAAGATGATGTGGCCGTTTGTGCAGTCGCCTTCTGCGGCCTTAGACCTCGACGAGGTCGTCACCACCGTCGCTTTCAATGTCATCAGGCATTGCGAAATCAAGTCCGTGTGCCGCACGAATCTTGTCTTCAATTTCAAGAGCGATACGCTTGTTATCCTTCAAGAACAGTTTGGAATTTTCACGTCCCTGCCCGATACGTTCGTCGCCATAGCTAAACCAGGCACCGGATTTTTCGACAATCCCAGCTTTCACTCCGAGATCCAGCAACTCGCCCGTCTTCGAAATTCCTTCGCCATACATAATATCAAATTCAACTTGCTTGAATGGCGGTGCAACCTTGTTTTTAACAACTTTGACTCGGGTCGCATTACCCACAATTTCGTCACGGTCTTTGATCGCGCCGATGCGGCGAATATCCAAACGAACCGAGGCATAAAACTTGAGCGCGTTGCCACCTGTTGTTGTCTCAGGAGAGCCAAACATAACACCGATCTTCATACGGATCTGGTTAATGAAAATCACCATACAACCCGAACGATTGATAGACCCTGTCAATTTGCGCATGGCTTGGCTCATCAAGCGCGCATGCACACCGACGGAACTGTCACCCATTTCGCCTTCAAGCTCTGATTTCGGCGTCAGGGCAGCCACAGAATCGATGACAACCATGCTCACAGCGCCGGAACGAACCAGCGTATCAACAATCTCGAGCGCCTGCTCGCCTGTGTCAGGTTGTGAAATCAACAACTCGTCAAGGTTAACCCCCAGCTTTTTAGCGTAGCTCGGATCAAGGGCGTGCTCTGCGTCCACGAATGCACAAACACCGCCTTTTTTCTGCTCTTCAGCAATCGCATGTAGGGTCAGTGTAGTCTTACCGGAAGATTCAGGGCCGTAAATTTCAACGACACGGCCTTTTGGCAAACCACCAATGCCAAGTGCAATATCAAGACCCAGCGATCCGGTTGATGTCGCCTCGATATCGGGCATCTGGTTTTGACCGCCGAGCTTCATAATAGAGCCCTTACCGAACTGCCGTTCGATCTGCGCCAAAGCGCTTTCAAGCGCTTTTTCTTTGTCCGCTGTCTTTTTATCAGTCATTTTGAGGAGTTCTGCCGTTGCCATGTTTCGCATCCTTATTTCATGCCTCCAACAGGGCGGCAATCACTGCTTTTGTTCTTATTGTGTTCTCATTCTTAATGAGACCAAAAAGTGAACATTGCAACTAAAATTTCTAAGATCACTTTTGACAAGCAGTGGTTAAGAAATCGTTCATGCCTTATGGATCAACTAAAAATGGACGTGTTACGGGGATCAAATGTTTGTTTTCTGGAAATAACATCTGGTACTACTTGCAGTACCAAAGACCGGTTCGACGGCGCTGCAGGGTGCACTCGTACCGAGGGCGTTGATGGTGTTTCGCAACCCGCCAGAGATCAAAAACGCACCGTGTTACCGCTATAAACGATTCCTTAAGCCTTTCTTTATACAAGCCGGCGGACAAATGCCCGAATTGAAGGCGATCGTGCGCAATCCCATCGACTGGCTTGGCAGCTGGTATCGCTACAGGACGCGATAGGATTTGATTGGACTTGATAACTGCACGCGTGACATCAGATTTGATAATTTCATGCTTGAATATTGTAAGGGGCAGCCTGCGCCTTTTGCAAACGTGAAATCCCAAAACAAGTTCCTGCGCATTAACGACGGCGACATCGGGGCCGATCATCTGTTTCAATATGAACAATGGGACAAGGTCATCACCTACCTAGAGGGTCGTTTGAAATTCAAAATAACGCTTAAGGAAAAGAATGTATGGCCACCAATGAATTTGACGCTTTTAGCCAAAACCGAGGCAAAACTGCGTGAAAAACGCGCAGCAGAGTTTGAGGTATGGGAACTAGGCCGACGATAGTCGCAGTTTTACGCCGTGGTCAATGTACGCCGCACCGCATCTTTCCAGCCTGCATAACGCCGTTCGCGTTGTGTGGCGTCCATAGCTGGTTCAAACCGTCGTTCTAGCGCCCAGTAGGCGGCAAACCCTTCCTGATCGGGATAAACGCCTGCGCGCATGCCAGCGAGCCAAGCGACGCCAAGGGCCGTCGCTTCAAGGACAGTCGGGCGATCAACTGGTGCGTCGATTATGTCGGACAGAAACTGCATCGACCAGTCAGATGCGCCCATCCCGCCGTCGACACGCAAGACACCATCGGCGTCAGAAGCTTTCCAGTCGCTTTTTATAGCTTCCAACAGGTCACGCGTTTGAGACCCCACGCTTTCCAATGCAGCACGCGCAAGTTCGGCAGGACCAGAATTGCGGGTCAAACCATAGATCGCGCCACGCGCGTCAGCGTCCCAATAGGGCGCACCAAGTCCGGTAAACGCCGGTACCATGTAAAGCTCTTGCCCCTGATTGGCGGTCTGCGCCAAGGGCTGGGTTTCCTTGGCATCGTGGATGATTTTCAAGCCATCGCGCAACCATTGAACCACGGCGCCTGCAATAAAAATGACCCCTTCAGCGCATAAGTTAG
>JBLHTS010000027.1:0-19357 GCA_047627695.1 Yoonia sp.
GATCATTGCAAGGTGTTGGGAAAGCCCGATCAGCGGAAACCTGACCCGCTGGGGCACGACCCTACACGACCGCTTTATGCTGCCTGCGTTTATCTGGGAGGACTTCCTAGAGGTTCTGGGCGATCTGCGTGTACATGACATGGTCTTTGATCCCGTTTGGTTCGAAGCACAAGCCGAATTCCGGTTCCCCTTCTGCGGCGAAGTCACATATGAAGGCATCACGCTTGAGCTGCGTCAAGCGCTTGAGCCTTGGCATGTCATGGGAGAGACAGGCGCAATTGGTGGCACAGTACGTTACACCGACAGTTCGTCTGAACGCTTGCAGGTCACGCTGAAAGGCGCCTGCCCTGACCGGTACATCGTCACCGCCAATCGCCGTGTCGTTCCGATGACGCCGAGTGCGGTGAATGGGGAACGCGTGGGCGGTGTGCGCTACAAAGCGTGGAAGCCATCAATGTCGCTGCATCCCGTGCTTGAGGTCGACGCACCGCTGACCTTTGATATTTTTGACACTTGGACGGGCAAGTCACTGGGGGGTTGCCGCTATCACGTCGCCCATCCTGGCGGGCGGAACTTTGACACCTTCCCTGTGAACGGAAACGAAGCTGAGGCGCGGCGGTTAAGCCGGTTTGAAAAGATGGGCCATAGTGCTGGGACCACCCCGCCTGTCCCAGAGCGGGCGCATCCAGAGTTTCCAATGACGCTTGATCTACGCCGCAGGGCTGGGCTGTAGAAGGTGCAAACCCCAGTGCCCCTGACCGAAGATCAATCCTTTGATGACTTGCGCGCCAACTACCGCGCGCAAGTCATCAAAGGGGCTGCGCATAGCGACGAAATGCTGGCAGAAAATGGCACCGTCAAACCCGTTTGGGAACCGTTTATCCGTCACCTGAGCACGCTGTCGCAAGACGAAATTACGCTTCGGTTTGCTCGTGGCGATCAATATCTGCGCGACGCCGGAGTTTTGTACCGGCAATACGACGAAACCCTGTCTACAGAGCGCGAATGGCCGCTTAGCCATATTCCTGTGATATTGGGCGATGATGAATGGCAAATCATCTCGGACGGGCTGATCGAACGTGCGGAGCTTTTAGAATACGTCTTGCGGGACTTTTATGGCGAAAACGAACTGGTGATTTCCAGCCAGTTGCCTGCTACGCTGCTAAGTCAAAACCCCGCTTGGCTGCGCCCCATGGTGGGCGTTGATAAAGGTGATGCAAATCTTCTGAATACTGTTTCCTTTGAGATCGGGCGCGGACCTGATGGGAAATGGTGGGTCATCAGCGACCTGATTGAAGCGCCGTCGACTGCGGGCTTTGCGATTGAAAACCGCATCGCCATGGGCCGTGTTTTTCCGAACTTCTTTACCAATTCCAACATTCACCGACTTGCGGGATATTTCAAAGACTTCCAGCAAAAGCTGATCCAACTCAAAGGCCGCGCATCGGGCGAAGTCGCATTGTTGTCACCCGGACCAATGAACCAGAACTATGCCGAACATGCATATCTAGCGCGCTATCTGGGGCTGTTATTGGTCGAGGGCGAGGACCTGATTGTCCAAGACGGCAGCGCCATGGTGCGCACCGTTGCGGGTCCGAAGCCAGTGAGCCTGCTTTGGAACCGTTTGCCCAGCCCGATGTTTGACCCGCTTGAACTTGATCCAACATCGATGTTGGGCGCGGCTGGATTGGTGCAGGCAATCCGCGATGGCACGCTGAAAACCGTGAACATGGTTGGGGCTGGTGTGATGGAGACGCGCGCGCTGATGGCGTTCTTGCCAAAAATTGCGCGTGAACGATTGGGGCGGGGATTGGCGTTGTCCAACATCGCAACTTGGTGGTGTGGGCAGGATACGCAACGTGATCATGTCATCGCAAACAGTGACCGCATGATGGTTGGCGATGCTTTTTCGACGGTCCCGCTGATGGCAGACCCAAAAACAATCGCCTTTGGCAATGCGGCCGACGACCCACATGCGCAAAAACTCACAGAGCTATTAAAGTCCAATGGGCGCAACCTTGTGGGCCAAGAGGCGGTTACGCTTTCGACGACACCTGTTTGGGAAGACGGTGAACTCGTTGCGCGTCCGATGTGCATTCGGATTTCGCTTGGGCGCACGGACGATGGTTGGGTGGTCATGCCCGGTGGATACGCACGGATTAGTGCAGGCAACGACGCCAAGGCCCTCGCAATGCAGCGCGGTGGCAAAGTGTCCGATGTCTGGGTGACAAGCCCGCACAAAGTGCAAACGCCTAGCTTGTTATCTGTTCAGAAAGGAACTTCTGGACGCAGTTTAAGCCATGCGTTCTTGCCCAGTCGCGCAGCGGACAACCTCTTTTGGTTAGGCCGCTATGTTGAACGGGCCGAGCAAAACATGCGCCTTTTCAGGGCTTATTTTGCCCGCATTTCCGATGGCGCAGAACACAACGACGACATCGCAGTCTATTTGCGCAACGGGCTCATGGATCAGGTCACACCGCAGGCGCAAGCTATGGCTGCGCGCTTTGGCAAGCCCTTGGAACTTGCCCTGCAATGCGCATCGCGCATCAGTGACCGTTTTTCCCCGGACGGGATGATGGCCTTGCGTGGCTTGGTGAAGCAAACGCAAGCTTTGGATCGCGGACCAGTTCCCGCCGAAGATATTCCCCTCTCGATCAGCAGCCTCTTGCGCCAGATCACGGGGTTTGCGGGACTTGTCCACGAAAACATGTACCGTTCGCATGGGTGGCGGTTCCTAAGCATCGGCGCCTCGCTAGAGCGGGCAGCGAATATGTGTGATGTTCTGGCCGCGTGCCTGTCCCAGGACGCGCCAATCGGTGCGCTTGACCTCGCACTAGAGATCGGGGACAGCGTCGTTTCGCATAGGGCGCGGTTCCAGATTTCGGCCGACGCCGGTTCGGTTGTTGAATTGCTGGCGCTGGATGGGAATAATCCGCGATCGGTTCACTATCATATTTCCCGCACAAAGGACCATATTGCCAACCTGCCATTGCAAGGTGCAGGGCAGATCATGACGCAAGTTGCGCGGCAGATTTTGGTACTAGAGACGCGGTTGGCTACCTGTGTGGCCTCAGACGTCACTTCTGATTACCTGACCCAAGTGAAGCACGACATCTGGACCATATCTGACACGCTTAATGAATATCATCTGGCTTAGGGCATGATTTATAGCATCCGTCTGACAATCGCTCATCAGTACAACCAGCCGGCAGCGAACAGTCGGCATTTGATCCGTGTGTTGCCTCTGACCTTGACGGGTCGGCAAACACTGAGAACACATTTGCTTGAAGTCTTTCCCGAACCAGACTCGCGCACTGACGCGATCGATTTCTTTGGGAATAGGACAACCTACTGTGCGCACAAGGATCAGCACGCGAAGATGTCAATTCGCTTGGCTTGCCATGTCGATGTGTACCCGCCCCAGCCTTGGAAAGATGTGTCACCAGATATTGCACAACTTCGGTCTGACTATGGTGGGCTGACTGACTTGGGCCAAAATTCGCCGCTGCATTTGCTAGGGCCAACCGCGCGTTTGTCACCCGATCAAGCCGTTTTTGCGTTTGCGCAGAGTGCGTTTGCCCCGCATGAAAGCATTGTCAGCAACGTCATTCGCATCGGCAAAGCGCTTCATGACGTCATGACGTTTGATGCGACCGCGACAACAGTCGATACCGATGCACCTGATGCGTTCCGTCTTAAACGCGGGGTCTGTCAGGACTTTAGCCATATCATGATTATTGCGCTGCAATCTGTGGGCATTCCGGCGGGGTATGTCAGCGGCTACCTACGCACCCTGCCCCCTGAAGGCGGCGTAAAGCTTGAAGGTGCTGATGCAATGCATGCATGGGTCCGCGCGTGGTGCGGCCCCGATCAGGGATGGGTCGAATATGATCCGACGAATGCCGCTCTTGTCGGAACTGACCACATCGTTGCAGGCTATGGGCGCGACTATTCAGACGTGTCGCCCGTGCGCGGGCATCTGCGATCCGCTGGCGGGCAAAGCAATACCCAAGGTGTGGATGTCGCGATCATTGGCTAATGCCAAACTGCGCGGATTTCCCGAAAGTTTATCCGCGCTTATAGCTTGGCAAATGCGTCAGAGCCGCGCGCAGCGCTTCGCCCCAACCTGCACTGATTGACAGAAAATAAGGATCATCCACCTTAACACGTGACTGCTGTTCCAACCGGAAACTATCGGTCTCGTAGATCTGTATATCGAGCGGCATACCCACGGAAAGGTTCGCTTTGATCGTCGAGTCAAACGAGACCATCAAAAGCTTGATCGCGTCCTCAAAGCTCATGTCGGGCTCGTAGGCACGCACGATAATCGGTTTGCCGTACTTTGCCTCGCCAATCTGGAAGAACGGCGCGTCTTCGGTCACCTCGATAAAATTACCTTCCGGGTAAACCAAGAAAAGCGTGGGCAAACCGCCTTTGATCTGACCGCCAACAACAACAGAGGCTTTGAACGCAGAGGTCGCCGATTGACCATCTACACCACCGCCTTGGATGACTTCTTTCAGCTTGGCCCCCACAAAGCGGGCAACTTCGAACATTGTCGGCAATTCAAGGATCGTTGGCTTTCGCTCGGACGGAACTTTGGACCGTTCTTCAAGAATGCTGATAAGGGCCTGCGTTGTCGCCAGATTACCCGCTGTCATGATCGTAATCGCACGGTCACCCGGTACATCCCAAGAAAACATCTTTTTCGTTGTCGAAAAGTTATCGACGCCCGCATTGGTGCGGGTATCGGACATGAAGACAAGGCCACGGTTTATCGAAAGGCCAACACAATAGGTCATTTTTGATCCAACGCTGAGGCAGATCTTGCAGATCCGCACTGTCGGCTTCTAACGGCGCAACAGCATCTATTCAATCCACATCATTTGCATTCTGTGCAACGCTGGAAGACTGCGGCGCACGGACACTTTGACACAGCTTTGCGCTTACAGCCGTTTCACTTCGACGGACTGTTCTTGCATGTTCACAAAGCCATAGGACGTCAGAAACGAAGCATCTGCGGCGTCGCGTCCAACACAGATACGCACGATTTCGTTGGGATGCGCCATTCCAGTTGGGTCCACAAGATGCCAGCCACCCGCCAGATAGACTTCAACGACGGCATGGAAATCCTGCGGTGTCACATCCGGCGCATACGCACTGACAAACCGCGCCGGAATACCCACAGCGCGAACACAGGCAATCAAGACATGCGCATAGTCACGACAAACCCCTGACATGCTGGCAAAACTATCCGTCGCAGTCGTGCCGACATGGCTTGCGCCATTATCATAGGTGAAATTGGTATTGATCCAATTGGACATGAATTGTACCAACGCGCCCCCGCTTAGCCCTTCGAATTGGCGCGACGTAAAGTCCAGAAACAGCTCTGACTGACAGTATCGCGACGGCATCAGGTATTGAATGGCCACCCCCGGGAGCTGATGAAGTGGTGTTTCTGCCAGACGTACCAGTTCGACAAACGGGCGTGTAATTTCGACACGGGTTTCATAGGTGCATTCTAGTCGCGGACCAGCACGCAGCCATTTGCGCATGCCGATCCCTTCTTCCCCCGGGATGTCTTGTAACGTTGCGCCGTGAGCAACCGCAAATTGCGACGCGTGAACCATCTGTGCAGCATCCGTGCTTGCCTCGATCTGAAGCAGCACATCGCAAACCCGCTCGGTTGTGTACGCAAGATGAGTTCGAACAGAAAGCAACACGTTAGTTTCCAAACCAAGAAAGGCCAAACAGGGTCGAGCTATCGCAGCCAATCATAGAACTGTCGATACCATTCTCAAGGCGTGGCATTGCTGCTTGGTTCATACAAGCGTTGGTAAATAGTGGCCATCGACCCAGCATCGCCTGTCGCAAGTTCCGCGAGATGACGCTTTCGCGTTGATGAAACGGCTCGCTGCGGTCCCGACGTTCGGCACGCGATGTGTGACCGGCCCATAGCCGGCCCTCATGGTTGCCCTGTGCAACTCGATCGCTTCCGCTCTGCAGTCATTCACGCGAACTTCGGGGCAGAACTTTTCCATTGGTTCTACCCAACGTTTGGCGTCAGAATGATCCAAGGTGATCGTTCAGGAGAAAACACTATGCTTTATACACTTGGACTTCTCTTGGGCTGTCAGCTGTTTGGGGAGATTACCGCGCGCGGCTTTGGCTTGGCCATGCCCGGCCCGGTTCTGGGTCTTGCCCTGCTGGTGCTGTTACTGCGCACCTTGCCCAAACTTGCCGATCGGGTAAGGCCGACCACCACGGTCATACTGGCGAACCTGTCGTTCCTTTTCGTTCCGGCGGGCGTGGGTGTGATTGGAAATTTCGAGGTCTTGTTGGATGACGGGCTTACACTGCTGCTTGTCCTGACGCTTTCGACAGTGCTTTCTATGCTGGTCACAGTTGGAACGTTCATCGGCGTTCGGCACCTGATCGAAAGGCGGACTGCATGACAGATGTCGCAAACCTGTGGAGCTATCTGTCAACCACACCGCTTATTTGGCTTACCACAACGATCCTTGCCTATCTGGTTGCAGACGGGGCGGCGCGACGGTTGGGTCATCCACCCTGGGCCAATCCAGTTCTCTTATCGGTCCTACTGATCGCGCCAGTGCTCTGGCTGACACGGACAGATTACACCACCTATTTTGAGGGCGCCCAATTCATCCATTTTCTGCTTGGTCCGGCGACGGTGGCATTGGCTTTGCCGCTTTGGGACAATCGAGACACAATCAGGACTTCGGTTGCGCCGATCGTGCTGGCATTGTTTGCAGGTTCGATCGTTGCGGCTGGGTCTGCCATTCTGCTAGCGCGCGCCTTTGGTCTGCCGATGGAGGTGCTGCTTTCGTTGGCGCCAAAGTCTACAACTGCGCCTGTGGCTTTGGGTATTTCAGAGGCAATTGGGGGGCTGCCGGCGCTGACCGCTGTCTTGGTCATCCTGACAGGGATCATCGGGGCTGTGACGGTCACACCTTTGATGAATTTGCTGCATATCACTGATTGGCGGGCGCGCGGTTTTGCGGTTGGTGTGGCCGCCCATGGCATTGGGACGGCCCGCGCATTTCAAGTAAACCCGGTGGCCGGGGCCTATGCTGGTATAGCTATGGCCCTGAACGCCTTGCTGACAAGCCTGATCGTACCGGTTCTGGTACGCTGGCTGATGTGAATGCGACTGTCGCATAGGACGAAACCATCATGCGTTGAGCGCAATAAGTGCAACGCCGAAAACCATCAGCATTGCAGCCCCTAAACTGCGTTTCCGGTTGCCTTCTTTCAAAACAAAAAAACCGATCAATGTAGCAAAGATCACCGAAGTTTCACGAAGTGCAGATACGGCACCAAGTGGTGCAAAGTTCTTTGCATAAAGCACAAGACCATATGCGGTCATAGAAACAATACCGCCGGCGATACCAACAGCCCAAACTTTCAACGGGAGCTGCACCAATGTCTGCCGTTTGTGCCAGCCCACAAATCCAGCAATGAACAGATGTAGAAACGCGCCCCAAGCCCAGTAACTGAGCGTATTTCCAGACAGCCGGACGCCGACGCCATCGACCAGCGAATAGATTGAAATACAAAAACCGGTGCCCAGCGCGAGACCAAGGGTGGTCTTGCCAACGCCTGATCGCAAAGCCTTCCAATTGCTGAGCAATATACCGATGATAATCAGCCCGATGCCGATCCAAGCCAATGCTGGCAGCACCTCGCCCAACAACAGCATCGCCCAAAGTGAGACCAGTGCTGGCACGATCCCTCGCGCAATGGGGTAAACTACACTGAGATCACCGTGCTGATAGGCCCGCCCCAGCAGAAAGAAATACGCAAAATGCACGAGCGTCGATAGGATTATATAAATTAAGCTCTCGGTGCTTGGCAGCGGCAGGATAGACACCATAACCGCAGCAGGAAGCACATGCCCAAGAGCCACGAGCCCAAGCGTTGTTGTTCGGTCCACCGCCGTTTTGACGATGGCATTCCAAACGGCATGCAACATGGCCGCGGACAGGATAATTGCGATGATCGACGCAGACATGACAACCCTTTTATAGAACCCAGCAACTGTTCTTTGGAAGCTTGAGGGGTATTAAGTTATGAGGCCGCGAAGCTTTGATGTGCTTTGTTGGTCCCATTGGTTAGCGGTCGTCTTCACACTCAATCAATCGATCCGGGACTTCGCAACAGGGATCGTCTTTGACCTACCAACGCCATCAACCGGGCATGCAGTTCCGGTGTCGCCGCCGACAAGACACGCCCATCCGAGTTGAGGGTAAGTGGCTGGCCGTCCCAATCGGTAATCAGGCCACCTGCCTCTTCGACAACGACCTTAACCGGAAGGTAATCATAAGGTTGAAGATCGTAATCCACCACTGCATCAACATGGCCCGCAGCAAGCAATGCATGTGGATAGCAGTCATAGGAAAAGCGGCGTGTCTGGCCTGCCTTGGTGAGGCGACCAAAGACGTCGGGATGGTCCGCAAAAATATTTTCACCTTCGTTAATATAAAGGATGCATTCGTCTAGGTTTTTCTGATCAGAGCTGTGAATTGGCGCCCCATTCAGCGTCGCGCCTGCGTCCTTCACGCCAACAAAGACCTCGCCCAATGGCAATTGATCGCTGCCGTGTTGAAGAACCCGTCCTAGAAACCGCCGGAACAGAGCATAATGTGGCTTGCCATCGTTGGAAAGAACTCGCCAACTAGAGACAGTGTGATGATAAAAAAGAGTGGCCTATGAAACTGAGCTTTGAAGATCTAAAAGTCCAAGTCGCTGCAGGCGATGTCGACACTGTTCTTGTCTGCCTTGTGGACATGCAGGGCCGACTGATGGGCAAGCGGTTCCATGCGGGCCATTTCATCGCCGATGCGTGGAAAGAAACCCATTGCTGCAACTACCTATTGGCGACCGATCTGGAAATGGCCACGCCGTCTGGCTACGCCGCAACCAGTTGGGAAAGCGGCTATGGCGATTATGTTATGCAGCCCGATCTGGACACGTTGCGCCCGGTGCCTTGGTTGGAAGGCACTGTCATGGTGCTGTGCGATGTCCTTGACCACCGCACCCATAAAGAGGTTCCTCACTCCCCCCGCTCGGTCCTAAAAAAGCAGATCAAACGGTTAACGGCGATGGGCTACGACGCTATGATGGCGACCGAGTTGGAGTTTTTCCTGTTTGAGAAAAGCTTTGACCAAATTCGCAGGGAAAAGTTCCGCGATCTTGAACCGATCAGCGGCTACAACGAAGATTATCACATCCTGCAAACCACCAAAGAAGAACATGTGATGCGCCCGCTGCGCAATCACCTGTGGAATGCAGGTATCCCTGTAGAGAACACCAAAGGTGAAGCTGAAGCGGGACAAGAAGAGTTGAACATCAAGTACGCAGCAGCGCTTGATACAGCCGATCATCACACTATCGCCAAACACGCCACCAAAGAAATTGCCTGGCAACAGGGCCATGCTGTTACCTTTTTGCCCAAGTGGCACCATGACAAAGTGGGCAGTTCATCACATGTCCATCAGTCGCTTTGGAAAGACGGCAAGCCCGCGTTCTTTGATGCCAACGACAAGTTGGGCATGTCACCCCTGATGAAGACCTACATGGCGGGTTTGCTAAAATATGCGCCTGATTTAATGTATTTTCTGGCCCCCTATATCAACAGCTACAAACGTTTTCAGAAAGGTTCTTTCGCGCCAACACGCACCATCTGGTCTGTCGATAATCGCACTGCCGGTTTTCGGCTTTGCGGGGATGGCACAAAGTCTGTGCGCGTCGAATGCCGTGTCGGCGGATCTGACTTGAACCCTTACTTGGCTATGGCCGCACAGATTGCAGCCGGGATCGCAGGTATCGAAGAAGGCCTAAAGCTTGATCCTCCGTTTTCAGGCGACGCCTATGAAGGCGATACAGGCATGATCCCGCAGACATTGCGCGATGCCCATGCGACCTTGCGCGGATCAGCAATGTTGCGGGCCGCCTTGGGAGATGATGTCGTCGACCACTATGCCCGCGCCGCAGAGTGGGAAATCGAAGAATTTGACCGTGTGGTGACCGACTACGAGGTTGCGCGTGGATTTGAGAGAGCCTGAGGAACAATTGAAACATAAACTGAAATGCATTTCGCCCATCGACGGGTCAGTTTTTGCTGAACGAGACACGCTATCGCTGGATGCCGCGTTGAGACTTGCGCAGGCGGCGCGGACTGCACAAGTCGCGTGGGCCGCGCGTCCTTTGCAGGAACGTACCGCTCTTGTGATGGCAGGTGTTGCCGCTGTGGGCGCCATGAACGACGAGATCGTGCCCGAATTGGCGCAGATGATGGGCCGACCTATTCGCTACGGTGGTGAATTCGGCGGTTTCAATGAACGCGCTGGCCACATGGCCGAGATCGCACAGACCGCTTTGACCGAGATCGCAGTCGGTGAAGACGCGACCTTTAAACGCTACATCAAACGTATTCCGCATGGTGTTGTGTTCGTCGTTGCGCCTTGGAACTACCCCTACATGACGGCGATCAACACAGTTGCCCCAGCCTTGATTGCAGGAAACACAGTTGTCCTAAAGCACGCCACACAGACTTTGCTAGTTGGAGAGCGGATGGCAAAAGCTTTCCACTCTGCGGGTATACCAACAGACGTGTTTCAGAACGTTTTTCTGGACCACGACACCACATCGGACCTTATCGCCAGCCGCGCCTTTGATTTCGTCAATTTCACTGGCTCTGTTGGCGGCGGCAAAGCAATGGAACGCGCGGCCGCAGGTACTTTTACCGGCATCGGGCTTGAGTTGGGCGGGAAAGACCCCGGCTATGTCATGGACGATGCTGATCTAGACGCCGCCGTTGAAACCTTGATCGACGGTGCGATGTTTAATGCAGGTCAATGCTGCTGCGGGATTGAACGGATTTACGTGCATGAAGGCTTGTTTGACAGGTTTGTTGAAAAAGCCGTAGCCGTCGTGAACGGCTACAAACTGGGCGATCCGATGGACCCTGAAACTACAATGGGTCCTATGGCCAGTATACGTTTTGCAACCGAAGTTCGCGCACAAATAGCAGAGGCGCTTGCAGATGGTGCCACCGCCCATATCGAGACAATGCAAGTCGATGATGGGGCGGCTTACCTCACGCCCCAAATTCTAACAAACGTCACTCATGACATGCGTGTTATGCGCGATGAAAGCTTCGGTCCTGTTGTCGGCATCATGGCTGTCAGCGATGATGCCGACGCGATCCGGCTGATGAATGATAGCAATTTCGGCCTAACCGCCAGTCTTTGGACCCGCGATCTTGACCGCGCGATGCGCGTCGGAGATGCGATTGAAACGGGTACCGTCTTTATGAACCGTGCTGATTATCTGGACCCTGGTCTATGTTGGACAGGCTGTAAGGATACCGGCCGCGGCGGCGGCCTGTCGGTCATTGGCTATCACAATCTAACCCGCCCCAAATCTTACCATCTGAAAAAAGTGACATCATGAGCCTTATTGGAAATTGGTCCTATCCGACCGCTATGAAATTCGGCGCAGGTCGGATCAAAGAACTGCCCCAAGCATGTGCAGAAGCAGGGATTAAGAACCCGTTACTGGTAACAGACAGAGGGCTGGCGACCCTGCCCGTGACCCAGACCACACTGGGTATTCTGGATTCAGCCAGACTAGGTCGTGCGATGTTCAGCGAAGTTGATCCAAACCCGAACGAGATGAACCTAGAAGCGGGCGTCGCCGCATACATTGCTGGTGGCCATGACGGGGTCATCGCATTTGGCGGCGGTTCAGGTTTGGATTTGGGCAAAATGGTTGCCTTTATGGCGGGCCAAACGCGACCTATTTGGGACTATGAAGACGTTGACGACTGGTGGACACGCGCGGATGCAGCGGCGATTGCGCCTATTGTGGCTGTGCCCACGACAGCCGGAACCGGATCTGAGGTTGGCCGCGCCAGCGTCATCACCAATTCCAAAACGCATGTTAAAAAAATCATCTTCCATCCCAAGGTGCTACCGACAGTCGTAATTTGCGATCCAGAACTCACCATGAGTATGCCAAAGATGATCACTGCAGGCACTGGACTTGATGCATTTGCACATTGCGTTGAGGCTTTTAGCAGCCCGCACTACCATCCGATGAGCCAAGGCATCGCGCTTGAGGGGATGCGGTTGGTTATCGATAATCTGCCGCGCGCCTACGCCGACGGTACGGACCTAGAGGCGCGCGCAAATATGATGAGTGCCGCGGCTATGGGGGCTACAGCCTTCCAAAAGGGACTTGGCGCCATCCACGCCTTGAGCCACCCGATTGGCGCCGTTTACAACACCCATCACGGCACCACCAACGCCGTTTGCATGCCAGCGGTGCTCGCATTCAACGCCCACAAGATCAAAGATCGCTTTGATCTGGCTGCGACCTATCTGGGCATCACCGGTGGCTTTTCAGGGTTTTGTGAATTTGTGCAAGAACTGAACGACGGCCTTGGCATTCCACGTCGCTTTTCCGAACTAGGCGTTGGCGATGACCGGATAGAAGAACTAAGCACAATGGCGCTGAATGACCCTTCATGCGGCGGCAATCCGGTTGTGTTGACGCAGGACAATCTGGAAAGCTTGTTTAGGGCTGTGATTTAGGGCGCATTTTTCGCTGAGTTGTGGCGGCAGGCCGTCAACTTCACGCAACGTTGTGTTTAGTTATGACTGAACATATTTGACATAAATAATCGTCAGGAATAATACGCCCCTCAAGCAACAGGAGCGATGCATGTCTGACGACCCCCCCGATGTCGAAACCGTCCGAATTGATTTCATTGAAAAGACGGGTTTGATTTCACAGGCCGAAGGGCTGCCCCGCATTGCGGGACGGGTTTTTGGCATGTTGATCTTTGACGGCAAAATGGTTTCATTCGGTGATTTTGCCAAACGTCTGCAAGTCAGCCGTGCCAGCATCAGCACCAGTATCCGCATCCTTGAAGAGCGTGGATTGGTCAAGCGCATAACAAAGCCCGGTGAACGGCAAGACTACTTTCAACTCGCGCCAAACCCTTACGCCACGATGCTTTCCGGGATCCAACGGCGCACGCAAGCGACCATGAACGAGATCGCCCAGACGATCAGCAATCTGCCCGAACAAGCCGAGGCCGCGGGCCGTTTGAAAGCCTATGCCAATTTCTACTCGTCTATGGATGCTGCAGTTGCCGTTGCCTTGGAAAAATTGAAAAGCGCGAATGCAATATCGACACAGCAGCGACCAGCAGCCCTAGAGGACAATACCGGTGACAAATGAAACAATGACCAACGCTGGTGCAGGTGCATCCGATCCCAAGCCGCAAACGCTGATTTTCGCCCCGGATAGAGGCGCGTCGCGCTCTTCTTGGATCGCTGGTGTCCTCGTGATCATCATCGTCGGATGGATGGGCAGTGGTTTCATCATCCCTTCTCAGGGCACTACGGCTGTTGTGACACGCGAAATCCCAAAACCTGTAGCCGTCGCGGTAATTACGTCTACTGCGGAAACTGTGGCACAATTCTATCAAGCCGAAGGTCAGGCATTGCCTGATCGCGATACGATGATGCGTGCAGAGATGTCTGGCGATATTGCCGAGGTCCTCGTGAAAAAAGGACAGGATGTTGAAGCCGGAGAAGTGATTGCCCGCTTTGATCCGACCAGCAACCAAGCTGAAAAAAATCGCGCAACCCAAGAGCTTGCACGCGCGCAGCGTGAATTTGACAACGCACTGGAATTGCTTGAGCGCGGCGTTGCAACGGCGGACCGCGTATCGCAAGCACGTGCCACACTGGCCACGGCGCAGGCGCAGGTCACCGATGTTCAGCAAGATGCAAACGCACTCACAATCACGGCACCGTTTGCAGGGCGCGTTGAAACGCTTGATCTGGATGAAGGCGAATATGTGTCTTCTGGCGCTGAGGTTGGTCGGTTAGTGGACATTACCCCGCTCACTGTTGCAATTCAGGTGCCCCAGCAATCGCTGACGCGCCTGTCAGTCGGTCAGCCAGCGACCGTGCGGTTTATTACGGGTGAAGAACGTGTGGGGACAGTGACCTTCGTGGGTACATCTGCCGCGTCCGAAACCCGCACCTTTCTAGCTGAGATCGAAGTCGAAAACGCTGATCGTGCTATTCCTGCTGGCATTTCAGCCGAAGTCATTATCCCAACAGGCGAAGCGACGGCACACTTCCTGTCCCCGTCCATTGTATCTTTGAACACCGAAGGCTTCCTTGGTGTGAAAACGGTCAACGCAGATAATATTGTGGCGTTCTTTCCAATCCAGATCGTGCGCGCACAAATCGAGGGCATTTGGGTCGTTGGCCTCCCTGACACTGTAGACGTGATTACCGTCGGTCAGGGGTACGTGACCGAAAACGAGACTGTTACGCCTTCCGCAGGGGAGCAGAGCGAATGAATACCTTGATCAACGCCGCGTTTTCGCGGACCCGCGTCGTCGTCATGGCCCTTTTGATGGTTCTCACTGTAGGGGCCTATGCGTATGTCTCTATCCCCAAAGAGGCGAACCCTGAAATTCCTTTGCCCTTGTTTTATGTATCGACGGGTCTGGATGGCATTAGCCCAACGGATGCCGAACGCCTGTTGCTGGAACCGATGGAGACTGAATTCGGGTCTATTTCCGGCCTCGACAGCATGAAGTCAGACGCGTCCGAAGGTTTCGCGAGTATCCAGCTTGAATTCACCCCCGGCGGTGACAACCAAGAGGCGCTTGATAAGGTCCGCGAAGCGGCGGATCGCGTCCAAGGTGAATTGCCCGACGATGCCCGCGACATCACAATCACAGAGATCAACACAGCGTTGTTCCCGATCATCACAGCAATCCTAGCCGGCCCCGTCCCTGAGCGGACGTTGAACAGGTTGGCTGAAACCATGCAGGAAGAAATCGAAGGTCTGCCGGGTGTGCTTGAGGCCGACATTGGCGGCCAACGGTTCGAATTCCTAGAGGTCCTTATCGACCCTACAGTCTTTCAGACATACAATCTGTCGTTTGATGAACTGATCGGACAGATTACGCGCAACAACCGTTTGATTGCCGCGGGTGCCATTGAAACGGGATCCGGACGCATTGTCCTGAAGGTTCCTGGGCTTATCGAAGGTCTGGAGGACGTGATGGCCATGCCTGTGAAGGTGCGCGGCAACGCCGTCGTAACCTTCGGCGATATTGCAACCATCCGGCGCACATTTGAAGATCCCAGTTCATTTGCCCGCATTAACGGTCAACCTGCCTTGGCTTTGGAAGTCACCAAGAGGTCAGGCGCGAACATCATCGAGACGGTCGCAGAGGTAAAGGAATTGGTCGCGGGCCTGCAAGCCGATTGGCCTGAAAGCGTCACCATCACCTACCTGCAAGACCAATCAAAAAGCGTGAAAGATCTGCTAAGCGATCTTGAAGCCAACGTGATTGCCGCCGTGATCTTGGTCATGATCGTGATCGTGTTGGCTCTGGGCGTGCGCTCTGCAATTCTGGTTGGTCTGTCGATCCCGGGTGCATTTCTTGCGGGTGTTATCGCGCTTTGGTCAATGGGTTACACAATGAACATCGTTGTTCTGTTTTCGTTGATCCTTGTCGTAGGAATGCTGGTGGACGGTGCCATCGTGACCACCGAACTTGCCGACCGAAAGCTGCAAGAAGGTACTGCACCAAAAGATGCATACGCTTATGCCGCAAAACGCATGGCGTGGCCCATTATTGCGTCTACTTTGACGACACTTAGCGTGTTCTTCCCGTTGCTGTTCTGGAATGGTATGGTTGGCGAGTTCATGAAGTTCCTGCCTATCACCGTAATCCTGACGCTTACTGCGTCTCTCTTTATGGCGCTTATATTCATTCCCGTTGTGGGCGGTCTTATTGGCAGACGCCAACCACAGTCTGCAAAGGCAAAGGCAGCCCTTCACGCAGCCGAATTCGGTGATCCACGGGACATAGGTGGTTTTACTGGCAGATATGTACGCATCTTGCAGTGGGCAATCTTGCGCCCCGCGACGACGCTGCTGCTGGCTGTTGCACTTCTGCTGGGTGGTTTCGGATTGTATGGACAGTTTGGCAAAGGCATCACCTTCTTCCCGTCGGTTGAACCTGACTTCATGCAAGTACAGGTCCGCGCGCGCGACAACTTTTCGATCTTCGAGCGTGACGCGCTGGTCCGCGCTGTCGAAGAACGCATTCTTGGCTACGACGAAATCGCAAGCATCTATGCAAGGTCCACGATGAGTGCGGGCCAAGGTGACGAAGAAACCATCGGGACGTTGCAGTTGGAATTGACCCCTTGGGACACCCGCCGTACCGCTGCCGAAATCGGTGTCGACATTCGTGAAAGCGTGGCCGACATCGCAGGGATCGACGTTCAGGTACAAACAGAAAGCGATGGACCATCGGCAGGCAAGCCCGTGAACCTTCAGATCACCGCCCGCAACGGCGATGCCCAGGCCGTCGCGGTTCAGCAGATACGCGATATAATGGATAGCATTGGCGGCTTCACTGACGTCACCGACACCCGCCCTGTTCCTGGTGTTGAGGTTTCAATCCTTGTCAATCGCGCCGAGGCAGCACGGTTTGGCGCTGATGTCAGCCTGCTAGGTCAAGCGGTACAACTGTTAACGCAAGGCATTACCGTGGCCGACTATCGGCCAGATGATATCGACGGATCGCTGGATATCCGTGTCCGCTTTCCCCGCGAAGAACGGTCGTTGTCTGAACTTTCTGGACTGCGTGTGCCAACATCGTCTGGTCTGGTGCCAATCTCTAATTTCGTCACCTTCGCACCATCGCCGCGCACGGGTGTCATCCGCCGCATTGACGAAAAGCGCGTTTCCACGATCGAGGCAAACGTAGCGCCCGGTATCCTTGTCAACGATCAAGTTATTGCGTTGACCGCTGCGTTGAATGACGCGGAACTACCCGAAGGCGTGGCGTTCAGCTTTGCAGGTGAAGCCGAGGATCAAGCCGAAAGCATGATCTTCCTAGTCGGCGCATTCATCACTGCAATTTTCTTGATGTTCGTGATCCTTGTCATCCAGTTTAACAACTTCTTCCAAGCACTCGTCGTGATGAGCGCGATTGTCTTTTCGATCGCTGGTGTTTTGCTTGGCCTCATCGTCACTGGTCGCCCATTCGGGATCGTCATGGGCGGGATCGGCGTTATCGCGTTGGCTGGGATCGTCGTGAACAACAACATCGTGTTGATCGACACCTACAATGATCTCAAACGGTCAGGCCAATCCCCATTGGAAGCGGCCTTGCGCACTGGCGCGCAACGTCTGCGCCCCGTAATCCTGACATCTGTCACGACCGCGCTTGGCTTGATGCCAATGGTGATCGGGCTGAACTTGAATTTCTTTACCCGCGAGATCGTTTATGGTGCGCCGTCAACGCAGTGGTGGACAGAATTGTCATCTGCAATCGCAGGCGGTCTGGTTATCGCGACAGTGCTAACTTTGGTGGTGACGCCTGCAATGCTGATGCTTGGTGAGAAAAGAAAAACGCGTAGTCTGCCGCAGGGATCGCTGATCCCGGCAGAATAACACACCACCAAAAGAGGCCAAGGCGGTTGGTGCGGCGATTGCGAACAGTCGCCTTGAACCCTCTTTAATGACCGCTTGTAGGAGAGTTTAGCCTTGGCCAGTGCTGATGATAGTCGTCGATCACAATCGGGTGGCTATGCGAGCGACCATCTTTCAGGTGTGGGTGGTCGTCCGGAAGATCGTCATGGGTATGCGCGATCAGCGCGGTATCATCGCGCAACCAAAGAATGGCCCCCCCAAATAACCCAGCGGTTGCTATAACCGCGAGCGTTGCGAAAGCCACTGCCGGACCAGCGACGGTCATCAACCAACCCGCCGTTGGGTATGTGATAAGCCAACAGACATGAGATAGAGCAAACTGTGCGGCGTAAACTGCGGGTCGGTCCTCTGCGTGGGCGGATCGTTTCAACAATCTGCCGGAGGGCGTCAACACCGCAGAATACCCGATGCCGATAATGAACCAGCCAGCCAAAATTGAGACCCATAGCGTATCGTTGATATGTGATACCAACGACAGGACCATCAGGCTGGCCACCAACACTGCGGCTCCACCGATCATTATCGGGCGGTCGGGTCGTTTATCAAGTAGTCTGGGTAACGCCAGCGCGGCCAGCATCGACCCCGCGCCAAAGGCCCCGAGCGTAAGTGCGACCTGAGCATCGCCAAGGCCGAGATCGGCTTTTATTAGAACGACGGTATTCACAAGCACCATGGCACCAGCCGCCGCCGCTGCAAGGTTCAGGGATAGCAACCCGCGCAACCGCGGTGTGGCGAGGTATATCCGTATCCCGCGTGTTGTGCGGTCGTAAATTCCGCGTGGGGCCTCGGGGTGCGGGCTGGGCAACATGACCGATACAACCAGCAAGGCCGAACCGATAAAGCCGACAACCGTGCCAAGGAACAGTACCTGATAGCTGACGAAAGCGAGCAAGATGGCGGCCAGCGCGGGGCTGATTATGTTTTCCAAATCATAGGCCAGTCGCGACAGTGACAACGCACGGGTATAACGGTCCTCTTCGGGCAGGATATCCGGGATGGTCGCCTGAAACGTCGGCGTGAAAGCGGCAGAAGCTGATTGCAGCACGAAGATCAGAATGTAGACCTGCCAAACCTCAGACACGAACGGCAGACAAAATGCGACTGCCGCGCGGATAAGATCAAGGCTGACTAGCATCTTTCGCCGCGGCCAGCGGATTGCAAATGCCCCAGCAATCGGCGCGATGCCTACGTAAGCCACCATCTTGATTGTGAAGATCGTGCCCAGAACCAGGCCCGCTCGCTCGCCAGACAGGTCATAGGCCAAAAGCCCAAGTGCTATGGTCGCAAGTCCCGTGCCAAGCAGGGCTATAATCTGGGCCAGAAACAGATGGCGATAGGTGCGGTCGGCAAGAACAGAGAACATAATGATCCCTCAAAGATATTTGGTGATGGCCTTAAAATCCGCCAGCGTGGAGGTGTTACCCGTTCCGGCAACCGACCTATCAAGGCAATAATCGATGTGGTCTTGGATCAGCGTGCGTTTGGCTTGCAGTATTGCCTTTTCAACCGCGTGGAGTTGCTGGGCGATATCTGTGCAGGGCCTATCGCCTTCGATCATTGCTAACACGCTGACAAGGTGGCCATTGGCACGTTTCAGCCGCTTTACTATGTCGGGATGGGTCAGATGGGTATGGCGGTCTTTCATGAGCAAAAATGTAACCTCCCTGGGGGGATATGGCAAGTGGACATGAACCCAACGAAATAAGCACAACTAGACTGCATTTAGAAATCGAACGGCATGATCGTTCCGCGCCACGTGCCAGTGCGCAGAAGTGACGATTAT
>JBLHTS010000028.1:0-18931 GCA_047627695.1 Yoonia sp.
ACTTCAAAACGTCGTCCGAGATCATTCGTCTTGCCGTGATGTTGTACATTCGCTTCCCTCTGTCTCTTCGAAATGTGGAAGACTTGCTCCATGAACGAGGGATCGATGTCAGCCACGAAGCTATACGGTTCTGGTGGAACAGATTTGGTCCAATGTTTGCTGCCGAGATCCGTCGCAAGCGAGTTAACCAACTACGTGCCTATTCAAATTGGCAGTGGCATTTGGATGAAGTGTTTGTGAAAATAAATGGTGAGACACACTACCTTTGGCGGGCGGTGGATCATGAAGGCGAAGTGCTAGAAACCTATGTTACAAAGAGACGAGATCGCAAAGCGGCATTGAAATTCCTCAGAAAATTAATGAAGCGTTACGGTTCTCCTACGGTAATTGTGACTGATAGACTCCGCTCATATGGCGCGGCGATGAAGGCAATCGGCAACGTTGATAAACAAGAGGTCGGCCGATGGAAGAATAACCGGGCAGAGAATTCGCACCTGCCGTTTCGACGACGAGAGCGAGCAATGCTCCGTTTCCGGCGTATGCGAAGTTTGCAAAAATTCGTCACCGTTCATTCTTCTATCCACAACCATTTCAACCAGGAACGCCATCTCTACAGCCGACAAAACTTCAAGCTCAACCGAACCGCTGCTCTCACTGAGTGGCGGCAGCTTTGTTCTGCCTAAGTACCTACGAATTTCGGTAAACTGAGACTAGTTCGAATTAGTCTGACACCACCAGGGTACGGGTAAGAAAGGGGGGCGGGTCTAAGATTACATATGACGCCTGAAATCAGACCTACAAATTGGTGGTGGGGAGTTCTCCCGCCCAACAAGCTGAGGCTGGCCCTTCAAGGCATCTTCTACGCATCGCTTAATTGTGGAAGACGGCCCGCGCCAACGGGGATGAGGGGACGCTTTTTCTGTAGCTACTTACCAGCATTCATTTGTTGCGATTTCTTATCCGCCTTGCAAACACCAGCACGACAGCCACGACGCCAATAAACAGTCCAAGTTCAATCATAGAATATTCGGCCATTTTTCAGTCTCCATTTGACGGTACGTTTACCACCCTAGCACCTTAAAAAGATTTTGTTCGCTAAACCTAAAGTTTCTTCCAGTATTGTTGTGAGTTTTTTGCAGCTATCTTAACTTGCCCCACACACAGGCCAAGCCATTCTCAGCAATTAACGGTGAGTGGTGAAGATGACCTAGCCCTAACTCGGGACGAGGGCGACAGGCCATCTTCTGAGACGCCGGAAGAAACGCCTTCCTTCGTGTTGCGCTGTAAGTTTTCGAAGTCAAACTTCGGCAAGTCGGACTTTTGAGTGTTCTTTGAGTTGCTTATGAATGCAGCACTTATGACCGAATTTGCTGGATTTTCGCGCATCTTGTGACTTTCGATTGTTGAACAAACGCGTTGGTAGGGAGCCGCTAATCCCAGTGTTCAGCTTGCTGCCCACATATCATAACTGAAGACCCTTCCTCCTGCTGCCTCTCACCCCAAAGGCCAACTTACGGCAAATACGCCGCAATGCTTTCAACACCGATTTTCGTCATCGTCCCAATGTTTCATTGATCTGATCGCGGTGCAGATAGATCAAAGCGCTACAAATCAGGCCAAGTACGATGGCGGGAATGCCTTCAGCCACACCAAGGATAAAGACGTGTGCCAAGATAGCGCCTACCATGGTGCCACCAAGCAGAGCAGCCGCAAGAACCTGACGACGTGGGAACCACAACAAGATTGCGCCACCAACTTCGATAATGCCGGTCACATAGCGGAACCACTGGCCAATACCCACTGCTGGAATGGCGCTGGCCGAGGCATCGTTGTTTGCCACTACCTATCATTGCGATGCGATTGCACGCGTGAATGCCGAATTGAGACCATGCCTCGCGCCGCATTTCGGTTCGCGCTGCGCGAACGGCCAGACGCTGCTTTGAGCCTGATCGAAACTCATGTCAAAGAGGTCCAATCCCTGCGAGCGCGGATCGAGATATTGCGCCTGCGACGGGTGTCCGACAGGCTAGACGCCTGGCTGGATCTGAATGCTGAGCCACCGACGGGTGAATGGATAAGAGTTGTTGATCAGATTGGTGTATCGCCACCCGCGCTTTATCGCGAGCTTGCACGTCGGCGAAAGTGAGAGAGTTCATCGTCCGGAATATTGATTGGTAGGAGCAGACCTTCGCAGCGCAGCAGCATTTCGGTAAGATTAGGCTCATTGCTGCCGTTTGCTACAGACTGCACTGATGACTGCTGTCCGGGACAAAACTGCCCCTCGCAGCGGTAATGCCAAAGTCCGCTTTAGGTGATTTTAAAATCTGGGCTGTCTATGTAAAAATGGCCTGCTGACACGGAAAATCCCCGCTGCCATCGGACAGCGGGGTTCTGTTTATTCAGCGCCAAGGGTTGAATTACGTCATCCTTCGCGTTCCAACTTCTTGCGTGCCAGCTTGCGGGTACGACGGATCGCTTCGGCTTTCTGACGCGCATTTTTCTCGGAAGGCTTCTCAAAATGTTGCTTGAGCTTCATTTCACGGAATACGCCTTCCTTTTGGAGCTTTTTCTTTAGAACTCGGAGGGCTTGATCGACATTGTTGTCGCGAACACTAACCTGCATGTGGTTTACACCAACTTTCTTGTTTGAAGTTGCAATGATCTGCAGCAATTAGCTAAATAGCAACCCTGAACTATCTTGTACAGCAACCTGTAGATTGAAGCAGCCGGTACATCCCATTAGCCCAACCAAGCAATGAAATGGACGAGCCAGCCTCTCGCTGCCCGTCCTGCCAGATTATTGCTACACAGTCTTATCTGGGTTTGACTCCCCTCAAGAGACTAGCTGCAGACAACTTGAGCAGTGCAACATGAACACCTTCATTTATAGGTTCGTTTTCAGGCGTCATATGTAATCTTAGACCTCTCCCCCTTTCTTACCGTCACCTTCGTGCAGGACAGCGGCGCAACACTCTGAGCATAAGCGATGCTTGGACGCGCAATGCGACGGTGGTCTTTCAAGCAGAGGTCGCTCAATCAAGCTTTATCCTCAAGCGTGGGTAATCGCGTCTCTACATCCACCGCAGGTTCGCCGTGCTTATTATGCTTTCACTCATTAACCCACTTGGTTGCTTCAGCCAGTTCATTGCAATGAAAGAGAGCAACAGAACCATGAATGAACGGGGCTAATGCCTTTAGGCAAGCCGTTGCAATCCGCATATTGCGCGTAGTTCCTGATCTCAAAGTTACAGACTGGGCAGCTCGCGTTGTAAAGGACAGAGGTTGATGGCTCATTTTTCATTGTGGAGAGCTGGGCCGTTGCAAAAGTAATTCAACACCCACTTGTTCGCGAAGGGATGGATACGGACGCGAACTCGCGCTACGTTGTGATCTCGTAGCTTTTGATCCGTATTGCGGCCATTCGGCCTCAGCGCAGCGAAAGACCGCTCACCGCCCTTCGTGTTGGTTGTTGCTTCCAGCTAGACCAGCCGCCATTGGCAGGCCAAGGCCCCGAACGGACTGTGACTCAGTTGCTTCAACCGTTTCATAGTGACTGGCAGGCTCAGCGCGTCATTTCGGCAATTCTGAATTAGGCCACTGCCCCTGAGACACTCGAATGTCTAAAGTATCTCCCCAGACTCGACCACGGTTGCAACTTAGGAAGCTGCATCTTGCAATTACTCTTCGCAAACCGTGCATTCTCGACCCACGGCGCTAGTGACAGTTATCTTCTAAGCCCATAATTAGTTTAATAGAATCCATTTTTTTACCCTGATTTGACCCCCTGTCCGAATTATGGCTTTCGATAGAGAAAGCTCCCCCGCCGGTCCCCTATTTGTAAATCTGTAAGGATTCCCCCCCCTCAATGCGCAAACTGCATTTTGTAGCGGTCCACAGGACCGCGGCCTGGAGGCCTTAGGGCGCGAAGACTTCAGTTTTCGCCGCCCGTACCCCCTTTGAAGAACGACATTTGATGTCAGCTTTGACATGCATCTGAACCTTGTGATCAGCCCCATCTAAGTGGTCAAAGTCGAAGATTCCTTGCGGCATTTCCCGCGCCCCTTAAGGACTAGTGGCGTTCAGTACCCCGCACTGTACGTCCGACAAAGCCTCCGTCCCTTTTTCACAATCATTTAGACCTGCTCCATCCCCTCGTTTTAGAATGGCTTTGTCGCGACCGAAGTAGGAGTCGGCTAGATATGTTAGTTCTCTGCAGCCACTTTCCCCTGATCAGACGATCCCGCCTCCTGCACCGCTTGCGGCTGGACGCACATCTGCAACACTGGCGCGATAGCCAGACAAGCGGTAAGCAGCGACAGGATCAATTGCCCCACCGTTTTCATACCGTGCCATAGCTAGGATGCTCTCGACGTCAGTTCTAAACCCATGTTTGAGCGTGGTCGTCGCCATAAGCGCGTCATTTGCGTCCTGAAACCCAACCAACGCCTCGCGATCAACAAGTATGGCTTGCGCATAAGCGCGTTGCACTTCGGTGGCCGAAACCATCAGGCTCTCAATGGGGTCGGTGACGTTATGGCTTTGATCCAGCATATGCATAGGATTGAAGTCGGGGTTCGTTTCAGCCTCGACCAATTCATTAAACACAAGGAACAGGCGATAAGGATCAATGCTGCCAGTGTCCAAATCGTCATCGCCGTACTTGCTGTCATTAAAATGAAAGCCGCCCAGCTTACCAAACTGTGTCAGGCGGGCGACTATCATTTCGATATTTACGTTCGGCGCATGATGTCCAAGATCCACGAGGCATTTCGCCTTGTCGCCCATCTGTTGCGTGATCAGCAGGTTGGTGCCCCAGTCCTGGACGACAGTTGAATAAAACGCAGGCTCGTACATTTTGTGTTCTGTCAGCAGCGTCCAGTCGTCGGGAAGTGCTGCATAGACTTGCTTTGCCGCATCAAGATAGCGTTCGAATTGCTTTGTAAAATTGGTCTGACCGGGGAAGTTCGACCCGTCGCCGACCCAAATTGTGAGGGCCTTGGAGCCGATCTGGGAACCCAATTCAATGCAGGCAATGTTGTGGTCGACAGCTTGCTGCCGGGTTGCAGCATCCGTATGCGCGAGCGAGCCGAATTTATAGCTGTGCTCTTGATCAGTTTGATCCTGAAACGTGTTCGAATTCATGGCATCAAATGTCAGCCCAACCTCTTCGGCTTTGCTGTTCAAGTCTGCTGCTGGCTGCGCGTCCCACGGGATGTGAAGCGAAACCGATGGAGTTGCGCGGGTTAACTGGTGTATGACGCCACAATCACTGAGCTTGTCGAAAATGTCGCGCGGCTCACCTGCGCCGGGAAACCGTGCAAAGCGCGTACCGCCTGTTCCAACGCCCCAACTGGGTACCGCCACGCCATAACGGGCAACCTTGTCCTTGATTGCGGCAATATTGATACCGCGTCGATCAAGGTGTTCACCCAAAGCGCCATAGTCTGCCTGAAGCTTTTGAATTGCGGCATCGTTTGCCTGCGAAATGATGTCAGTTTTAATCATAAGAACCACCCTTACCGTGTAAACGCTTGGACGTTGCCCGCGTCTACGTTGATGATGTTGCCTGTGGATTTTGCTGACAAGTCTGATGCAAGAAAGTAGGCTGCTTCTGCGATGTCTTCGGGCAGAACGGACCTTTTGAGCATAGAGCGTTCGCGGTACATCTCTTCTAATCCCTCTTTGTCTGTACCGTAAGTGTCCGCTCTTTGGTCAAGCCACTCACCTTGCCATATTTTGCTGCCCTTCAAGACCGCGTCGGGGTTCACCACATTCACACGCACGCCCATTGGCGCGCCTTCAAGTGCAAGGCATCTTGCGAGGTGGATTTCAGAAGCTTTTGCCGTGCAATATGCAGACGCATTCGGCGATGCGGCAAGGCCGTTCTTTGAGGCGACAAAAACGACAACCCCTCCCATGTCTTGGGTGCGAAACAGTTTGAAAGCTTCGCGACTGACAAGGAAATAGCCGGTCGATAGGATCGCCATGTTCTTGTTCCAAAGCTCTAGCGTGGTGTCTTCGACCGGCGCAGAACTCGCTATACCCGCGTTGGAAACCAAAATGTCGACACCACCGAATTCGGCTGCGACATCTGCATAGGCTGCAATCACTGCGTCTTCGCTGGTGACATTCATTAGCACGGTGCGCACAACGTCTGCTGAATAGCGGCTTGCCAGATTATCGGCCGTTTCAGCTAACGCCGCTTCGTCAATGTCGGCCAGCATGACGCAAGCGCCTTCTCGCAAGTACCGCTCTGCTGTGGCCGCGCCAATGCCGCCAGCACCGCCAGTAACAAGAGCAACGCGTCCCGCCATGGACTTGGGCGCAGGCATCCGCTGCAACTTTGCTTCTTCTAGCAGCCAGTATTCAATGTCGAACGCCTCTTGCTCTGGCAGGCCTTGATATTCAGATACCGCATCTGCACCGCGCATAACGTTGATCGCATTCACGTAGAATTCTCCGGAAATGCGGGCAGTTGCTTTGTCCTTGGCAAACGTGATCATGCCAACGCCCGGGATCAGATAAACGACGGCGTTTGGATCACGGATCGCAGGGCTATTGTCCTTTTTGCAGCGGTCATAATAGGCTTGATACCCTTCACGGTAGTTCGCAACAGCATCAGCGAGGCCTGCAAGCGTGGCGTCTACGTCCGGTTTTGCAGGAACAAACTCCACCACAAGCGGACAGATTTTAGTACGTAAGAAGTGGTCAGGACAAGAAGTGCCAAGGGCTGCAAGGCGCGGCATGTCATTGGCATTCACGAATTCCAGAACCGCATCATTGTCAGTGAAGTGACCAACCATATGCTGCTTACCCGAAACCATCCCACGGATTGCGGGCATCAGACGCGCGGCCGTTGCGCGGCGCTGCTCCGCAGGTAGGCTTACGTGCGCCACCCCACCAAATGCAGGCTTACCTGCGGTTTTTTTGGCAAACCAATCCATCGCGGTTTGGATGATTTTAAGCGTCAGCTCATAACAAGCCTGCGCATCATCGTCCCATGTGAACAGCCCGTGGCTTTCAAGAACTACACCCTTTGCATTCGGGTTCTTGGCGCAAAAATCTGCAAGCCATAGGCCCAATTCGTAGCCTGGCTTCTTCCAAGGCAACCATCCGATTGTGTCCCCGAAAATCTGTTTTGTCAGTGCTTTGCTGTCTTTGGCGGCGGCAATCGCAATAATCGCGTCAGGGTGCATGTGATCGACATGTTCCGCGGGCACATAGGCATGAAGTGGTGTGTCAATACTGGCCGCACGCGGGTTCAGATTGAAGGTGCAATGGGGCAGATAGGCGACCATTTCATCTTCAAAATCAACACCACGGTAAATCCCCCGCAGTGCGTTCAGCTTGTCCTTATAAAGTGTCGAAAACCCATCCATCTTGATCGAGCCGACATCACCGCCTGATCCCTTTACCCACAGTACATCTACCATCTCGCCAGTCAGGGGATCTTTTTGAATTACCTTCGCAGATGTGTTTCCGCCGCCATAGTTTGTGATTCTTTTGTCGGACCCCAAAAGGTTCGACCGATATAACAACTTCTCCGGCTCGCTCATCCCATTCGCGTGGGCCGTATCCCATTTATTTTCAAGGCGTTGATCAATTGAAGAAGAGGTCATGTGTGTCTCCGTGGACGAGGCGTTACTATATTTGTGTTGGAGCCAAGCTGAAGAACGAGAAGGCCCAAGTCAATCATTTTCAGTCATAAACAATCATGCCGCACTGCAGAATGATTGTAAGTGATAAAAAATGATTGACAATGAACGGCGACTCAATCCACGTTAATCAAATCGAAAGGGCATTCCATGCACGAGAAAGACCGTCACCGCGTTATACTATCTGCCGTTCAAGATCGATCACTGGTCACGGTTGTGGACCTGTGTGCCCTTACCGGCGCCTCAGAGGCCACGGTGCGCCGTGACATCAACACGCTAGACGAGCAAAAGCGCCTGCGCCGCGTTCGTGGTGGCGCCGAAGCCATCAAGATGGCGCCTTTTGTCGGCCTCGCCGGACGCCCGTTTTCAGTCAATGAAACGATGAATATCGCAGCGAAACAGGCAATCGCTGCCGCCGCCGTAGAGCTTTGCGGCGATGGTGAGCCAATCATTATCAATGGCGGAACAACTACGTTTCAGATGGTTCACCCGCTGGCTTCGTGCCGGATGCAGGTGTTCACCAACTCGTTCCCGATCGCCGAGCACCTGCTGAAGAACTCACGTAACACGGTGATGCTGTCCGGCGGGATCATTTACCGCGAACAAAACATTATTCTGTCACCATTCGAGAACGACGTGACCCGTAATTTTTATGCAAAGCGCATGTTTATGGGCGCGCAGGGCATTGGACCAATAGGCTTGATGGAACAAGATCCGCTACTGATCCAAGCTGAACAAAAGCTTATGGGGCAGGCGGAAGAACTGATCGTTCTGGTCGACAGTTCCAAGTTCGCTAATCGTTCAAGCCTTGTGCTTTGTCCGCTTGAACAGATTGACACAATCATCACCGACGATGGCATCGATGATCGCACTGCGACCATGCTGGAATCGGCAGATATCACACTGATCGTGGTGCCAAAAGGTGCCGCGCAGAAAGAGGGGGTGGCATCGCTGCCAGCCTAATTGCAACCACTCCAGGGAGGATACCATGAGTGTACTTAAGAAATTAGCAGCGTCGGCGGCAATGGCTGTCGCCATGATGGCGACACCAGCATTTGCGCAAGACGATGTGCGCATCGCGATTGTCGTCAAGGCGCTTGGCATCGGGTTCTTTGAAGCCGCTGCCGAAGGCGCAGAAGAAGCCGCAGCTGAACTCGGCAATGTCGAGATCATCTACACTGGCCCAACTGACACAACTGCAGAAGGCCAGATCGAGGTGATCAACAGCCTGATCGCGCAGAACGTCGACGCGATTGCGATTTCTGCGAATGACACTGACGCATTGGTTCCCGCTTTGAAGCGTGCCATGGAGCGCGGCATTACTGTCATTAGTTGGGATTCTGGCGTGGCACCTGAAGGCCGCCAGCTTCACCTGAACCCGTCTTCCAACCCGCTGATCGGTAACATGATCATCAAACTGGCTGCCGATCACCTGCCAGACGGTGGCGAAGTTGCACTTTTGTCAGCGACAACAACATCTACGAACCAGAACATCTGGATCGAAGAAATGATGGCCGTCATGAGCGACTATCCGGGTATCGAAGTTGTCGCGACCGTTTACGGCGATGACCTTGCTGACAAATCCTACCGGGAAGCCACCGGCCTGATGCAGTCCTACCCTGATCTTGATGCAATTATCGCACCAACATCAGTGGGTATCGTAGCTGCCGCTCAAGCCGTCGTCGATGCGGGCAAAGTCGGTCAGGTTAACGTCACGGGCCTTGGTCTACCATCCGAGATGGCAGGTGCTATTGAGTCAGGTGCGTCACAGTCCTTTGCTATCTGGAACCCAATCGATCTGGGTTACTCGGCTACGATGCTGGCTTATGAGTTAAGCCAGAATGGCGTAGAATCTGCACCAGGGGCCGAGGTCCCAATGGGCCGCATGGGCAGCCTGACGTTGGACGAAAACAACGAAGGCGCGATGGCTGATCCGTTCGTCTACGACGCAAGCAACATCGAACAGTTCAAGTCGATCTTCTAAGAACATCTCCCAGTCCGGCCTGTCGCGATATCTGCTCTGGGCCGGACACCTACTTCTCTAACAAGTTCGAAAGTGTTTTGCATGATGACGCGCACCGTGGCCGCCAAATCGCCAGTTGTGTCCATGGACATGATCACCAAAACGTTTCCGGGCGTAAAGGCGTTAGACGAGGTGAGCCTTGATCTCTATGCAGGCCAAGTCACGGCGCTTGTCGGCGAAAACGGTGCTGGTAAATCCACAACTGTCAAAATTCTGACAGGAATTTACCGCCCCGATGGCGGAACGATCCGCATCGATGGTGAGCCAATTTCACTGAAAACACCAAACGACGCATCCGATGCAGGCATCACAGCAATTCACCAAGAAACCGTGCTGTTTGATGAACTCTCGGTCGCAGAAAACATATACATTGGCCACGCGCCCCGCACACGGTTCGGCCTGATCGACAAAGCCCAGATGCACTCTGCAGCTTCCAAGTTATTGACAGAGATTGGCGCACCTTTCAGTTCCCGTACTCAATTGCGCGACCTTGGCATTGCCAACAAACACCTTGTCGCGATTGCGCGTGCGTTGTCCGTCGACGCTCGCGTTGTGATCATGGACGAACCGACAGCCGCGCTATCGCACAAAGAAATCGAAGAGCTTTACGAGCTGGTCGAAACCCTGAAATCCCAGGGCAAGGCGATCCTGTTCATCAGTCATAAATTCGATGAGATTTTCCGCATCGCCGATCGGTTTACTGTCTTTCGAGATGGTGCCTTCGTAGGCGACGGGATGATTGCAGATATAGACGAAGACGCGCTGGTCAAAATGATGGTCGGCCGGTCTGTCGACCAGATTTTTCCCAGTCGTGCGCACGATGTCGGCGACGAAGTGCTGAAGGTCGTGGGCTATTCGCACCCAACCGAATTTGCTGATATCACCTTTAGTTTGAACCGAGGCGAAATCCTTGGATTTTATGGATTGGTAGGTGCTGGTCGCTCCGAATTTATGCAATCTCTTTTTGGCATTACCAAACCGTCAAAGGGTGTTTGCCGGATCAATGGCAACATCAGCGTGATCCGCTCTCCTGCTGACGCCGTGGAGAATGGCATCGTGTACGTGCCTGAAGATCGCGGCAAACAGGGGGCAATCATTGGCCTGCCTATCTTCCAAAACATCACCCTCCCATCGCTTGCACGCACATCGCGAAACGGGTTCTTGCGGCTTGCCGAGGAATTCAAACTTGCCCGCGAATACTCCGAACGGTTGGATTTGCGTGCAGCTTCGCTTGATCAGGACGTGGGTAATCTGTCTGGTGGCAATCAGCAAAAGGTGGTCATCGCCAAATGGCTGGCGACCCAACCCCAAGTTATCATCCTTGATGAACCGACCAAGGGCATCGACATTGGCTCAAAGGCTGCCGTGCATGAGTTCATGGCCGAATTGGCATCGCAGGGCTTGTCCGTGATCATGGTAAGCTCTGAAATCCCGGAAGTCATCGGCATGTCCGACCGCGTCATCGTGATGCGCGACGGGTTGATCGCAGCTGAATTGGCGGGCGATGAACTGACCCCAGAAACACTCGTTCGTCATGCTGCGGGCATCACGCAATCCGCAGTAGGTGAACTTGCATGATCCGTCTAATCCCCATCCGCGAAACAATCCTTGGTAGCGCAATTCTTGTCTTGTTGCTGCTGGTTTCAACGCGGTTTCCCGCCTTTGTTGCGCTGTCAAACCTTGCCAACGTGTTCAATGACACAGCACCGTTGATCATTTTGGCGCTGGGACAAATGGTCGTAATCCTTACCCGTTGTATCGATTTGTCTGTCGCAGCGAACCTTGCGCTGACAGGTATGATTGTAGCGATGATCAACGTCGCCATGCCAGGTTTGCCTATCCCCATCATTATCATTATTGCTATTTCACTTGGCGCAGTTATGGGTGCAATTAACGGCCTGTTAGTCTGGAAACTTGCCATCCCGCCCATCGTGGTGACGCTTGGCACAATGACAATTTTCCGTGGCCTGATTTTTCTTATTTCAGATGGCAAGTGGGTCAATAGCCACGAGATGTCGCCGGCATTTACGGGCTTTCCACGCACTGTCCTGTTGGGCCTGCCGGTGCTGTCGTGGTTCGCCATCATCACCATTATCCTGTTTGGGATTATGATGGCGCGGACACAGTTCGGCCGCTCGATCTTTGCGGTCGGCGGCAATCCACATGCCGCAGTGTACACAGGCATCAATGTTGGCAAGACGCAGTTCTGGGCCTTTGTGGCATCTGGTGCTTTGGCAGGTCTGACAGGGTACTTATGGGTCTCTCGCTTCGCGGTGGCCTACGTGGACATCGCTGGCGGGTTCGAGCTTGAAGTTGTCGCCGCTTGCGTCATCGGTGGCATTTCAATCGCGGGTGGTATCGGGTCTGTGGGTGGCGCAGTTCTGGGTGCAATTTTTCTGGGGGTTGTGAAAAATGCGCTTCCGGTTGTGAATATTTCACCGTTCTGGCAGCTCGCAATTTCCGGCAGCGCAATTCTGATTGCTGTGGCCTTTAACGCCCGCGCAGGCCGCGCCAAAGGCCGGATTATCCTGAAATCAGCTGAGGCCTCACAATGACCGATACAAGCGTTCAAAATCGCCACGTCCCAGACCGCTTGAACAGTCGCGCCGCCCGGCTTTTCAAAAGCTGGGAAGCCCTTTTGTTTGCCGTTGCCATCGCTATCTTCATAATCAACAGCTTTGCATCGCCGTATTTCCTCAACGCGTGGAACCTGAGTGACGCGACTTTCAACTTCACTGAAAAAGCGATGATCGCTTTCGCCATGGCGTTGCTCATTATCTCGGGCGAAATCGACCTGTCTGTGGCGTCAATTATCGCGCTCGCAAGCACGGCAATGGGTCTTGCGGCACAATACGGCGCCGGTACGCCGGAACTCGTGGCGATCGGTCTAATCGTCGGTTTGCTGTGCGGCGCGTTCAATGGGTTTTTTGTGACTGTATTGGGCTTGCCGTCAATTGTGGTGACGATTGGCACCATGAGCCTGTTTCGCGGGATCAGTTATATTATCCTCGGCGACGAGGCATTCCGCGGATACCCGTCAAGCTTTGCGTGGTTCGGGCAAGGTTATATTTATTGGGTCTTCACGGTTGAGATGCTTTTGTTCGTTATCATTGCTGTTATCTACGGCGTCCTTTTGCACAAAACCAACTTTGGTCGCACGGTCTATGCCATTGGTAATAACCCTACGGGAGCATTGTTCAGCGGCATCCGCGTAGCGCGGGTAAAGTTCATTCTGTTCCTGCTGACTGGCCTGATGTCCGGCGTCGCTGCGATCTGTCTGACTTCGCGGCTCGGTTCAACACGCCCCAGCATCGCCACGGGGATGGAACTTGAGGTCGTAACAATGGTTGTTCTTGGTGGCGTCAACATTCTTGGCGGATCGGGAACGATCCCCGGGGTTGTTATCGCAGCCTTTGTCATGGGGCTGGTCACATTCGGGATGGGCCTTTTGAACGTTCCGGGTATTGTGATGTCGATCTTCATCGGCTTGCTCCTGATCGGGGTTATTGCCCTGCCAAGACTGTGGTCCATGACCCGCAGCCGGAAAACCGCATGACCGAACGCTATGTCTTTAGAATGCGTCTGAACGACGGGATGGCCGCCGAATACCAGCGCAGGCATGACGCGATCTGGCCCGAACTTGTGACGCTATTGCACGGTGCAGGTGTTCGCGATTATTCCATCCACCTTGATGTAGAAACGGGGCATCTTATCGGTGTTTTAATCCGCGACGGTGACCACGGTATGGACACACTACCGGATCATCCTGTGATGCAAAAATGGTGGGCACATATGGCGGATATTATGGAAACGACGCCGGATAATTCCCCTGTCGCGGTTCCTCTGACGCCATTGTTCCAAATGAAATGACCACGCCGCGCCACATCGCTGTGATCGATATCGGCAAGACAAACGCGAAACTTGCGCTTGTTGATCTTCCAAGCCTGACAGAGATAGCGGTCGTAACCCGCCCGAACATCGTGCGCGCAGGTCCGCCTTGGCCCCACTATGATGTCGAGGGACATTGGGCGTTCCTTCTTGACGCTTTGGCGCAGTTCCATAGTGATCACGGCATTGACGCAATATCGGTCACTACGCATGGGGCTTGCGCTGCGTTACTCGCGCCCGATGGTACGCTTGCCGCACCAATCCTTGATTACGAACATCGCTATCCGCAGCCAGTTGTTGACGCATATGCGGAACTCAAGCCAGCATTCGCATCTACGGGGTCACCAACGCTCGATGGTGGTTTGAACATAGGTGCGCAGCTTCATTGGCAATTCACCCTAGACCCCACGTTGCGGGACCGCACGGCGAAGATCGTGACTTACCCGCAGTATTGGGGTCACAAGCTGACTGGAGTTGCCGCAACAGACACAACCTCAATTGGATGCCACACTGATCTCTGGTCGCCCCGAACAGGCACTTTTTCTGAGCTGCCTGAAAAGCTTGGAATCAGTAACAAAATCGCACCGGTACGTAAACCAACCGAGATTCTAGGTACGATCCTGCCCGAGATTTCTCGCGTGACCGGACTTCCAGCTACCACGCCGGTTTGCGTTGGAATACACGATTCCAACGCATCGCTTTACCCTCACCTACTCAACCAAAATGGGGCGTTCTCAGTTGTTTCCACGGGCACATGGGTCGTCGTCATGGCGATTGGCGGAGCAGACATTCCGCTTGATCCTGCGCGGGACACTTTGGTTAACGTCGATGCCATGGGACAGGCCGTCCCCAGTGCGCGCTTTATGGGCGGACGTGAATACGAAATGATTCAGCAAGGCGCAGAAGTGACATCTACAGCAGCAGACATATCCGAAATCTTGGACAAACAATTGATGATACTGCCAGCAGTAGATCCGCGAACGGGGCCTTATAGTGGGCGGCGTATGTCTTGGACAGGCGCTGCGTCGCAATTGGGCACAGGCGCGCGGACAACTGCAATATCTTTCTATCTCGCGATGATGACTGACACGTGCCTCAGGTTAACTGGCGCGCAAGGTCCAACAATCGTCGAGGGTCCATTTGGACGCAATTCCGAGTTCATCGACATGCTAGGCGCCGCAACGGGGCGACAAGTCCTAACAAGCGATGCCGCTACGGGAACCAGCTTCGGAGCAGCTTTGCTGTTTGGCAAAAGTGCTTCAATGGCAAAACCCATCGCTTCCAAATCTGCTGCGGCCGGAACCAAGTATCGCGAATACGCCGCACGCTGGCGTTCGCTGGTCGTGTTGTAGGAAACACTGCAAAGCACATGCAGGCGACAGCCAAACCAGGCCTATGCTTTGAAGCCTGATACTGTCTTTGGATCCGGGCGGGGGGCATTTTGCATCTTGGGATCAAAGCAGACCGTCGATGCGGAAGTTATGAAGGTCCGCTAAGGGCCGTGAGTGACATCCTACACGAAGGGCGGATTCCGGCCATTCGCTGCGGGCGCAAGCCAAGTATGCTTAAGCGTAGTAAACCGACATTCAGACAATCGCGAAGCTGGGTTTCTTTCTGCGATGCCGCAAGTCGGCTCTGAACCCATTTTGCCTGTTTTCTGCGATGCGGCTAAAGGCCGCTTCGGGGTATCAATTCACTATAGAAAGAGTAAAAGCCCGCTAAATGTGCCGAAGATCAAAAGTCGAATGATCCTGCCGCTCGAACGGTTTCTGGTAGCCAAGTTTCTTGAATATGCAACCAAGTGATCGGCTGCCCCATTTCCAAGAGCACTGTTGTGACGCGTGCATTATTCACCTGCCCGGATAGTTTCGCGCCAACTTGCCACTCGGTGTAGGTCGCAAGAACACGGTTTCCCATTCCATGGCGCACCACGACATCCCGAATCTGAATGCGAAAGTCCTTGTTGGAGCCAAAGCCCCGTTGAAACCCGTCCGCCAGGTGTTCGCGCTTCATAAGCGTGCCCTCAGGTGGTACGAAAACAAAGTCGGAATGTAGGCGAGAAATCAGTCGTTCTTCGAGTTGCTCACGTTCAGCAGTTCCGTTGAACCACTCTGTGAAAAAATTATGCAGTTCCACAATTTCGTTTCGGACTTCATCCAATAGTGCGGTCATTTTCAGGTCTCCAAAAAGATAAAGTTTGGCGTGAAACTTGGCCTTATCCAGACAGTTTCAGTTGCTTGATATGGTGCCATTCGTGCCGTGTTGCGCGAATGGCTGTTTTCAGGTTCGGGTTATAAAGCGTTGTTGTCCATGTCGAGGCACATTTTCCAAGATCCATCTTCAATGCGGCGATAGACCAGCACCAAGCGGCCTTCCCCTCCTCCATGAACCTAAATAGTAACAGATCATTGTCACAAAGACGAAGGATAACGCCAAAAGGCTGCTTTGGGTTGCGGCCAACCATCGTTCACAATCGTCAAATGGCTGGTTTATTGCGCACCACCGCCATCCAGTCGGTGAAATTGCTGCATCATCGACGAAGGTCTGCAAATCGAAAGCTGCACTGCGGCATCGCGTTGGTCTGGCAAAGTCCGTTGTGGGCCGGTCACGTTGGCCAAATCGATATCGGTTGGCAGGATCGCCGCGATGCGGCAAACGGCAGCAGTGAGCCGATAAAGATGTCACCTATCAGCACGTGACCTTGCTTTGCGAACTTTGCGGCGGCACTGTCGAGAAAAAGCGCAATGGATTGGTCATGGCTAAACCTACCGATAAAGAACTTCTGGAAATTGCTGCGAACGAAAGCGCAATGACCGGTCCGGGAATAGATTAGAAGATCATCAGAAGGGTAATTTGGGAGTACTATTCTGGGTCACTAAAGGCTTTGTTTGAGGATAAAGGCTGGCCGATTGTGAACGCCTCTAAGTTGGTCAGCCAAACGGCAGTATTCGCCAAAGAAACATACGGCTCTGTCCGCGCCTTTGGCAAGGCACATCCTCCACTGACTAACCACGTAGATTGGGAACAGGACACTCAACATAGTGCAATCTTCTATGGTTTTGATAGTGCTTGGACAGACAACCCAAAAGCTCCAGGCGCTATCTGTGCAGTGAGCTTTGACACCCACCGCAGCGGTGAGCAGTGGAGTCTGGGACGATGATGGAAAGGCTTTCCGGGGTGTCCATATAGAGGCATGGCGGGAAGCCTTCTACGCCAAGCACACTGGCGACAGTGCAGACGCCAAGAAAAAGGCATTCCAACGTATTCGAAAGGATATGGCTGACGCTGGACGAATGAAGGTCCAAGACGACGTTTATTTATCCACTGATCCTACCATTCAAACGGATGTGATGCTCAGACGGGACAAACGGGACAATCTGAAAAATGTCCCGATGCAGAAGCCGAATGAAGCGGGACAAACGGGACAAATGTCTAAGACATGTCCCGTATCCCGTCCCGGACTGGGCAATTATCCAACATTAAAAGAGATAGGCGGGACATGTCCCGCAGACACGAAGGTTCTTTCACAAAATGCATTTTCCCTAGGCTCTGGATCCATAAATTGAAAACTGCCGAATATCGCCATAGCGGACCTTGGTTCAAGCCGCAGCGAAAGGCGGCTTTGAGCCCAAACTACTGAATTACTGGCCTGCAGCGAATGTCAGCTATGCTTAACTTTAAAAACATCGAGCCCTGCATCGAGCGCAGCTTTTACACCTTCGGAGGAGTCCTCGAACACTACGGTTTCGGCCGCAGAAAATCCCAAACGTTCTTTCGCCCGCAAGAAAATGTCTGGTGCTGGTTTCGCAGCAACGTCGTCGGAGATAGAGACGATGTAATCAAAGTACTTTAGCAGGTCAGTTGCTCGCAGTGACGCTGTAGCAACCTCAAGCTCGGCATTGGTACCTACTGCCATTGGATGCGCCAATCCAAGCCCGCGCACCAGTTCAGCGGTCTCACTGATCGCGGTGACTGAAGAGCTTAAATCAATAAAATTCTTAATGCTCTCTCGGATCGCTAAAGTGACGTCTAACTCACCTGAGACATCGGCTGAAAAAGCCCTGAAGAGCGACTGCCGATCAAGGCCAGTCCGCGCGAAATACCAATCACGTGGCATATCCTGACCTTGCGCCCGTACGGCAGCTTGAAAGGATTGGAAATGGGCTTCACTGCTTTCGACGAGGGTGCCGTCGCAATCGAAAATAACAGCCTGATATCCCCCCGCTATGACTTCTGAATACCAGTCCTTTGATGAAACAGAATGCTGCGTGCCCCGCGAATAAAAAACGCTATTCAAAGTCATGCGTGGACACACTCTAGGAAGGAGAGGTTCGGATCAGATTGGATGGGCACGTTGTCTCCTTGCTTCAATGGTTGATCAATGTTGCTGAAAACGAAGTGACGCTATCCTTAGCCGTGCCGCTGTAATCGACCATCTCGCGCTTGATAGGTCAAGCTATGCATGTGGTTTTTCGTTGGGCACCGCTCGGTGGCAACGTCAGGTTCAAGTGGGATGCTCGCGGGATCTGTTTATTGGAATTTTTCTAAGAAATAAGAATACTATTCAAAGACTTGCTAGTTTTTGGCGATGTATAGGACATCGAGGCAAATCTTTTCGCTAGGTCAAATTGAAAAACCGGCGCTATCATCGTTTTCTATTGTATTAAAAGGGGGGATCATCAAAATGACCAAATTCAATAAATTGGCTGGAGCATCAGCTCTTGCGCTCTTTGCCGCAGCGGGCACCGCATCGGCCGCCGACCTGACACTCTATTGCTCCGCGCAAGAGGACTGGTGCCAATTGATGGCAAACAGTTTTGAGGACGCGACCGGTATCGACGTTGCTATGACGCGCAAGTCTTCGGGAGAGACGTTTGCGCAGATCAAAGCGGAAAGTTCCAATCCACGTGGCGATGTCTGGTGGGGAGGGACTGGCGACCCCCACTTGCAAGCAGCTGAGGAAGGTTTGACGACGGAATACATCTCTCCGATGCGTGATCAACTGCATCCTTGGGCAATCAGTCAAGCGGAAAGTGCCGACAACAGGACCATTGGGATATACTCTGGTGCACTGGGCTTCGGCTACAACACCGATCTATTGGCGGCCAATAATCTGCCAACACCCGCGTGCTGGGAGGATTTGCTTCGACCAGAATTCAAAGGCCACGTGCAGATGGCAAATCCAAATTCATCGGGCACTGCATATACTACGCTTGCGACGATGGTCCAGCTCTTTGGCGAAAAAGGCGGGTTCGAGTTCATGGCTGGGTTGCATTCCAATATCAATCAGTATACTAAATCCGGCTCGGCCCCGATCAAAGCCGCAGGTCGTGGTGAGAATACAATCGGAATCGTGTTTATGCAT
>JBLHTS010000029.1:0-18700 GCA_047627695.1 Yoonia sp.
CCTGCGAACAGTAAATAAACCGACGTTACGATCAGGCCCCAGTGCGCCCAGCTGTTGGGATGGAAATCAACCCAAGCGGCCCAACCTGCAAAAATGGTCCAAGCGAATGCCATTGGAAGTGTCACCTCGCGCCAACGCTCGGTTCTCACGGGGTGCACGAATTTGAGCGGGACAAACATAGCGACCGCCAGACTTGCCACCAAGGCAAGTGAAACCCAGAAATTGGGCTGCAAGGCAAAGATAACCAGCACCAACATATTCCAACATCCCGGAAAGCCAGAGAAAGAATTATCTATTGTTTTCATGCGTGAATCGGCAAAGTACATCGCGGATGTGAATGTAATGATGATGATCGCAAACCATCCCGTCCAGCCCGGCAGCAGCCCTGATTTGAACAAGGCGTAGGCTGGCACGAACACATAAGTCAGGTAGTCGATGATCAGATCAAGCAAGACACCATCGAAGGCAGGCGCGTTGGTTTTGACGTCATAGCGGCGGGCAAGCGGGCCATCGATACCATCAACGGCAAAGGCCACGACAAGCCAAAGGAACATCAAGCTCCATTGTTCTTGGACTGCGGCCAGCATGGCCAACATTGCAAAAACGGCGCCTGTGGCGGTCAACAGGTGAACAAGAAGTGCTTTGGTGCGTAAAGTCATTCAAGTGTCATGCGCGAATTTCTGGAGCAGGGCAATCGCATATTCAAGCTTTGGGGTGCGCGCGTTCGTAGACCGACATCAGATGCGCGGCGTCAACAGCAGTATAGGCTTGGGTGGTCGATAGGGACGCGTGGCCCAATAGTTCTTGAATAGAGCGTAAATCTCCGCCCGCGGCCAGCAGATGCGTCGCAAAGGAATGACGCATGGCGTGTGGCGTTGCCGTTGCAGGCAGGCCTAATTGCATGCGGGCCTGTTCCATCACTTTTTGAATTGTGCGCGGGGAAAGGACGCCGCCACGCACGGCGCGAAAGATCGGGGTCTGTGCGTCGATAGGGTAGGGGCAAAGCCTGCAATATGTCGCGACCGCGTCATGGGCAGGGCCGATAACTGGGACGATCCGCTCTTTGCCGCCTTTGCCGACAATGCGGAGAACTTCTGGAAGAGGAACATCAGCACCTGTCAGGCCCAGAGCCTCTGAAATCCGCAAGCCACAGCCGTAAAGCAAGGTGACGACGGCGGCGTCACGCGCGGCGATCCAAGGTTCTTTCGCCTGTAATTCAACCGTATCGATCATGCTGGCAGCGGCTTGCACCTCAAGTGGGCGAGGCAGCTTGCGCTGAAATTTTGGCGCGCGTGTGGACAGGATTGCTGTGGGCTCGAACCCTTCACGTTCTGCCAGCCAACGGTAGAAAGTTTTGACCGCAGATAAGGACCGTGCCAAGGACCGCGCGCCCACGCCGCGGCCGCGTTCGTGGGCCATCCATGCGCGCATATCGCGCACGGTTACGCGTGCGATGGGTGCCAAACCTTGCAGGCCGCCATTGTGATTTGTCATGAAACCAAGAAAACCCAAGACATCCTTTTGATAGGCCTTGATGGTATTTTCGGCTGCACCTGCCAGCGCACGCTGGTGGTCTAACCATGTCGCCAAAGAAGTTGTCAACGCAGCCGAGATCATGGGATCAGGCCAGCCACCGCCGTACGACACGTTCAAACACGCCGGCAAAGAAGGTCAGTAGGTCAGTGCCTTGCTGGGGTGTGAATAGCATCGGATCTTCGCTGCCCATCACGAGCATTGCGGACATTCTGTCTTGGCCAAGATCGACCTTCAAGCAGGCCTCTGATTTGATGTAGGCTGCGCGGTCACCATAAAGACTACCGCCGGCCTTGGGGAATTCACGCAAAGTGATCTGACGGGCAGGCATATTGCGACCCAAAGTAATGTAGCCGTCTACGTAGCCTTCAGGCATCAAGGCAAGCGTCTTGCTGTCATTGGCCAACGCTGCAGGGTCACTGCTTTCAAGCACAAATCGGACGGCATCGACGCGCAGGATATCTGCAACTTCGCCGCTGAGATCTATGAGGAACTGCGCAAATGTGGTCGCGTCCATCATCCGCAAGATAGCGCGGTGGACTTGATTCGTGCCAGCAAGGTTGTCGTAGGCCGCAGCTATCACATTGCGATGCGTATCCTCAAGGCGGTCGAAACGCGCCTCAAGCCGATCCATCGCAATCGCGCGAAGGTCAACGACATTGCCGCCCTTATTGTCGTCATTGGCACCCACAAGGGCGCGCATCACGGCAACATCTTCTAACAATACATCGGGGTTTGCGATGATCTTCTCACGAAGTTCATCGGCCATAACTGTGGTATCCATATGCCTGCTCTGCTCTTTGTTTTTTAATAAACTAGCAGAGATGTAGAGGCTTTGTCGCAGGCTTTTTTCTGCAGTGTCGCGCGGCGTGGCACATTTGCCCTACCGCGCGTTTTGGTCGTGTTGATATCGATCCGGCTTACAGGATTTTGATGCCTGCTTTTTTGACGTCGGCCATGAAACCGGCCAAACCTTTGTCTGTCAGGATGTGGTTCGCCATTGCCTTAATCACTGCAGGCGGCGCTGTTGCCACATCTGCACCGATTTTTGCACAATCACTCATGTGGTTGGCCGACCGGATCGAGGCTGCAAGGATGTTCGTCTCGAACCCGTAGTTGTCATAGATTGTGCGGATGTCTTCGATCAGGTCCAGCCCATCAAGGTTCAGATCATCCAAGCGCCCGATGAAGGGGCTGATGAATGTTGCACCCGCTTTGGCAGCGAGCAGGGCTTGGTTTGCTGAGAAACACAGCGTGACGTTCACCATAATGCCTTCGTCGGATAGGATCTTGCAGGTCTGAAGCCCAGCCCATGTCAGAGGCACTTTAACAGCAATATTGTCGGCGATTTTAGCCAGCTTGCGGCCTTCGGCCAGCATGGTTTCTGCGTCCAACGCGACAACCTCTGCCGATACGGGGCCGGACACCAAATCACAAATCTCTTTGGTGACTTCAAGAATATCGCGGCCTGATTTTGCAATCAGGGACGGGTTCGTGGTGACCCCGTCGACCATGCCAAGGTCATTGAGTTCTTTAATCTGGTCGATTTCTGCGGTGTCTACGAAAAACTTCATGTCTTCACTCCGGATGCGGGTTGGTGTTTGTTAGCCCAGCGTTTAACCCAACAAGGGTGCGGCGGAAACCCTCTTAAGGCGGATATGACTGACAGCTTTTTCCATGAAGGCGATTTGGTGGGCGTATTGACTGCGCAACCGCTGGACCGTGTCCTTGACTACAAAGCGCCCGAGGGCGGCTGTCATCTGGGTGCCTTTGTCGAAGTCCCATTGGGTCCGCGCAAAGTGCTGGGCGTCGTTTGGGGGGCTGGTAAGGGTGACTATGACCGCGCCAAAATTCGCTCGGTTATGCGTGTCCTTGATGTCGCGCCGATGCGCGACGAGATGCACGCGTTTTTGACCCGTGCGGCAGAATACACCCTGACCCCGCTCAGCGCGATGTTGCGGCTCGCCACCCGCGCGCCGGGATTGGGTGACGCGCAGGCGATGCGCAAAGTCTACCGCCTAGGCGACCAGACGCCGGAACGGATGACCGATGCGCGTGAAAAGGTTTTGGGTGTGCTGCGTGACTACGGTGGTCTGTCGTTCACTTTGGGTGAAGTGGCTGAAATGGCGGGCGTTGGCACGTCAGTGGTCAAAGGGCTGGTCAAATTGGGAGCGGTGTCTGAGGAAGAAGCCCCCCGCGACACGCCATACCCCGCCCTTGATCCCGACTATGGCGGCAAAGAACTCAGCGCTGATCAGGCGGCAGGTGCCGACGCATTGCGGGCCGCGTTGCGCAGCGGCAGCTATAGTACGACCCTGCTTAAAGGCGTGACCGGATCAGGCAAAACCGAAGTTTACCTAGAGGCGGTTGCCGAATGCTTGCGCATGGGTCGCCAAGCCTTGGTTTTGCTGCCGGAAATTGCGCTATCTGGCGAATTCATCAGCCGAGTAGAGGCACGTTTTGGGATGAAACCCGCCGAATGGCATTCGGGTGTGACGATGACCGAAAGGCGGCGTTGCTGGCGCATGGTCGGTCAAGGCGATGCGCAGATGGTGGTCGGTGCGCGGTCTGCGCTGTTCCTGCCTTACCGTGACCTTGGCTTGATCGTGGTCGATGAAGAACACGACACGTCATACAAACAGGAAGATGGCGTGCTTTATAATGCCCGCGATATGGCCGTGTTGCGGGCAGCGATCAACGGCGCACAGGTCGTGCTGGCGTCAGCGACGCCAAGCCTAGAGAGCTGGGCAAATGCGGATGCGGGCAAATATGCTCGGCTTGAGCTGACGTCGCGGTTCGGCGCGGCCGTGATGCCTAAGATGGCCGCGATTGATATGCGCGCCGAAGATATTCCTGGTGGGTCTTGGGTATCGCCTACATTGCGCGCAGCAATCCAGGATCGGCTTGATAAGGGCGAGCAATCGCTGATATTCCTCAACCGTCGCGGCTATGCGCCGATCACGCTGTGCCGTGCCTGCGGGCATCAGATTGGCTGCGATCATTGTGATGCGCGGATGGTAGAACACCGCTTTCTAAAACGTCTGATGTGCCATCAATGCGGCGAGACAAAACCGATGCCAACAGTCTGCCCCAATTGTGAAGCCGAGGACCGCCTGAGTGCCGTCGGCCCCGGCGTAGAACGGATGGGCGAAGAGGTGACTGCGCTGTTCCCGAAGGCACGGGTCGCCGTGCTGTCGTCTGATCTTTACGGGTCTGCGCGCGCGATGAAGGCGCATATCGAAGACATCGCCCAAGGTGGTACCGATATCATCATTGGTACGCAATTGGTCGCGAAAGGGCATAACTTTCCACTGCTGACGCTTGTAGGCGTGATTGACGCCGATCTTGGTCTGCAAGGCTCTGACCTGCGCGCGGCGGAGCGGACGTTTCAGTTGATGCGCCAAGTCGCAGGGCGTGCGGGTCGGGCCGAGACCCCTGGAGAGGCGCTTTTGCAGACCTATCAGCCAGAGCATGCGGTGATCCGTGCGATTCTGGCGGGGGACGAGGAAAATTTTTGGAAGGCTGAAGCAGAAGAGCGCAAAGCGGCGGGTGTGCCTCCCTACGGGCGCATGGCGGGGATCATCTTGAGCAGTCCCAATGTGCAAGATGTCTTTGATTTGGGTGCGCAAATGGCGCGAATGGATGGGCCGTTGCGCCAGATTGGGGCGCAGGTTTACGGACCCGCACCTGCACCGATTGCGCGCGTGCGCGGGCGGCATCGGGTGCGGCTTTTGGTAAAGGCGGAAAAGTCAGCGCCGCTGCAACAAGCGCTTAGCAAGTGGGCGGCACAGTTCCGATTGCCGCATAATCTGCGCATGGCGATCGATATAGACCCGCAGAGCTTTTATTAGCGGGCGGGAGCCTCCGGCGGGAATTTAGAAGGCAAGACGAAAATGACCTAGTTGCGGTTGGGATCGGCGTAATCGCCCATCTCTTCGCGCCAGTGGCGACGGCACAGCGACACGTAACGATCGTTACCGCCGACCACGATTTGAACACCGGCGGCGAGTACATTGCCATTCTCGTCCTTGCGCACGACCATCGTTGCCTTCTTGCCGCAATGACAGATCGTGCGGACCTCGCGCATTTCATCGGCCAAGGCGAGGAGTGAGGCAGAGGCAGGAAACAGCCGTCCGCGGAAATCGACGCGCAAGCCATAAGTCATCACCGGGACGTTCAGGTCATCAACAACGCGCGCAAGCTGCCAGACGTGATCCGGTGTCATAAAATGCGCCTCGTCCAAGAACACACAAGCACATGGGCCTTCGTTCAGGCGGTTGGCGATCATCTCAAACAGGTCATCTTCTGCCCCAAAAGTGTTGGCGTCAGCGCCAATTCCGATCCGGCTACCGATCCGGCCAGTGCCAGCGCGGTCATCAAAACGTGCAATCATCAAATAGGTCTTCATCCCACGTTCGATGTAATTGTGGGACGCTTGCAGAAGCACGGTCGATTTGCCCGCGTTCATAGTGGAGTAGTTGAAATACAGTTTTGCCATAGCCTGTCATTAGCGCTGGCGCTGCCTATTTGGCAATACCAGCGCATGATGGTGATCACACCTTAGCAGGGAAGCGTTGGCACAAGGCCTTTGAAGCAGCGTAAGCGGATCGCGATCCTGAACCCTTCGCACCACTCAGCACGACTACTCGTTACCTCGTCCCAAACACCCGGGACAGGTTTATGAATGACATCTGGCGCGTTCCGCTTTAATGGAAATTGCGCACACGATTTCCTCTCTCTTGAGGGCAGAGTTGGATAATGGAGTACACGTATGGTGGGTTGCGGCAGTTACCTTAAGAAACACACCGAGGCTTTGGTCAAAGATGTTGGCATCGAAGCAGCATGTGAACTGACTGGAAAATCCAAAGCCACGCTTGGACGATACTATTCAGACAATGAAGAACATACCGATCGTTTCATGCCTGTTGATGCCGTTGCCGCACTTGAGGCTGCAGCCTCATATCCGCATGTCACAAGTGCACTGGCCGAATTGCGCGGGGCCACAGTGTCATACGGCAAGTCAGGCGCAAATTCGGATGAAGGCGAACTTAACACGGACGTGATCAAGTTAAGCCAGCGGTTCGCGCTGTTGATGGCCGAATATCAGATGCCGATCGCTGACGGCGTTATATCGATCAATGAAGCCAAGCGGTTGTTGCGTGAAACGACAGCATTGCAGCATGTTTTGATCGAAATGAAATTGCACCTCGAAGAGAACGGCTAATGTCGCTTGATATGTCAGACATGCCCAATATCGTTGCGGGTGCACTGGTACCTATGGACATAGCTGCACTCGCAGGCCCTAACTCGCCAACGCACGCGCCGCGTATTTTGCTGCTTTACGGGTCCCTGCGCGCGACGAGTTATTCGCGGCTTTGCGCCGAAGAAGCCGCGCGAGTTTTACGGGCGCTGGGATGCGAAACGAGGTACTTTGACCCCTCTGGCCTGCCTTTGCCTGATGATGCGGATGCCGATCACCCCAAAGTTGCGGAGCTACGCGCATTAGCGCTGTGGTCCGAAGGCATGGTCTGGTCTAGCCCAGAGCGGTATGGCGCGATGACGGGGATAATGAAAACCCAGATCGACTGGCTGCCGCTATCGCCTATTGGCGGGGTTCGGCCGACGCAGGGCAAGACGCTGGCGTTGATGCAGGTCAGCGGTGGATCACAATCGTTTAATACGGTCAATCAGATGCGCATTTTGGGGCGCTGGATGCGGTTGATTACGATCCCTAACCAGTCCTCTGTGCCAATGGCGTGGAAAGAGTTTGAAGGCGGACGAATGAAACTGTCGCCGTTTTATAACCGCATCGCTGATGTGATTGAGGAACTGGCGCGCTTTACCGTGATGACGCGGCACCGCAATGCCATGCTGACAGACCGCTATTCAGAGCGGGTTGAAACGCTGAAAGACGTGCACAAACGTGTAAGCAGTTAAATAAGCGGGACAAATGGAACGCCGCAGGCGGTCAATGTGAGCAAGAGTATGGCAGCAAGCGTGATTTTCATGTTTGTCCTTTAGGCCTGTTCAACGATGACAGACCCGACAGAATATCCAGCCCCGAAAGAACAAATCAATCCCTTTGCTCCAACCGTAAGATCGTCCGAGTTCTCCGAAAATGCAATGATCGATCCGGCAGAAGACGTATTGGCGTAGTTCTGCAGGATATTATGCTGCTCGTGCGGTTCAGGGGTGCGGCCCAGAACTTTTTTACCAATGTAGTCGTTCATCGTCTTGTTGGCCTGATGTAGCCACAGACGGGTTAGATCGGCGGCAGGGACGCCTGTGTCTTCAAGGTGATCCGCAATATGCTTGCTGACCAGCGGCAGAACCTCTTTGAAAACTTTGCGGCCGTTTTGCATGAACTGCATATCGCGGTGGTCTTCCATCTGATCGTGGGTGCGGCGTAAGTAGCCGTTATTGTTGCGGATATTATTGCTGAATTGCGTCGCGCAGCGGGTGGATAGCACTTTGAAATGCGGGCCTTTCAGGTCTTCGTCACGCTCCAAAAGCGTGGCGGTGGCCACATCGCCAAAGATGAGATGGCAATCGCGGTCGCACCATTCCAGACGGGCCGAGCAAATCTCAGGGTTGATCACCAGCGCGCGCCGGATAGAGCCAGACCTGATCATGTCGGACGCGGTTTGTATGCCGAATGTCGCACTTGAACAGGCGACATTCATGTCAAAGGCGAAACCGCCCGCACCCAAAAGCTGCTGAATTTCTATGGCAATTGCTGGGTAGGCGCGTTCCATATTGGATGCCGCACAGATCATCAGATCGACGTCGGCTGCGTCAATGCCTGCGGCTGCCAGCGCCTTTTGGGCTGCATCCACACCGATTTCAGCCATGTAGCTGGGGGCGTCATCGGGGCGGGCGGCAAGTTTTGGGAACATGCGGGCGGGGTCCAGAATGCCGTCTTTGTCGAGGACATAGCGCTGTTCGATGCCAGAGGCAGCGAAGATGAAATCGCTGGAGGAATGGGGCTTTGCGGCGACGGTGCCTGCCGCGATTTGGGTCACATTTTCTGCGTTAAACGGGTCTGCATCGGCATTGAACGCGGCGACCAATTCATCGTTGGTGATGATGTGGGACGGGGTGAAAACTCCGGTTCCAGTGATGGCTGCTTTGTGCATCGAGGACCTCTTGAATTGAGGGACACATTACGGCGCAACGGTGGATCATGTCCTCCAAGGGCGGGGGCAAGGTGACGTAAGGGAAGAATGTTTTTTTTAGGGGGCATGTCGGGGAGAACCCCGACCTACGGGTGGGATGTCAGATGGAAGTCCCGCTCGGAACTCCTGCATAGCGAGGGCGCTTCTCTCCTTGAGTTCCGAGCGCTGGCTTGTTGGGTGTGCAATGCGTTGGAAACCCTGTTTTATTGTGAGATGAGCACTAGTCCAACTAGATGAAAGAAGATTGCCAAATGAAAGTAAGTACGGACATATCACATGCAGCGGATGGCGACTTTGTTCAGCACTTCGAGTTGCTTAAATAAGACTTATTTAGACTGCGCTCACAATGGCGCACCTACAAGGTTCTTTTTGGCACAAATCCAGAACGCTATGCTCTGTTTTTTGGTATATCTGGAGTAGCAGCACGCATCGTTGAGAGGACACTATTCGAGGCCACTTTACTTGGGATTAGGCGCCTTACGGATGATCCAGAGAAAGGAAGGCGCAAAAGAAAGAACGTTTCGATTATCGCGCTCAAAAAGTATTTTGAGAGTGAAGACCTGAAGGATCTTTCGCTGCTTGTGAAAAATGCGTCGAAGAGAAGTGAATTTGCGAGAAACTGGTCAGATAAAAAAATTGCTCATTCTGATTATGAGTATCGAGTAGGAGAGCAACTGCTGTCTCCAGCATCTCGACAAGCTGTTGATGAAACAATCGATTCAATTGCCGACTTAGTCAAATGGGTATCGTCCGAAAAATTCAATACGACTTTGGTAACCCACCCAATTACTCCAGCGGACGATGAAGTTACGTTTCTTCAACACCTTTATGAAGGGCGTTCCGCTTTTGCAAGAAAGGAGGAGCTTTCACGTAAGTATAGTCTTGAGGGAAAATACGATGAGCGCGATCAACTTTACTGCTTTCCAGACTGGCTTCAACGGGATGAACGAATTTTGGACATTTGACCTAACTCAAACATCCAACTCCTCCACAAACCGCGCGTTCTCTTGGATATACTGGAACCGCAGCTCGGGCTTCTTCCCCATCAACCGCTCTACCAAATCCGCCGTGTCGCCCGGGACATCATCGTGCACGGTCACGCGGATCAGTTTACGGGTTGCGGGGTCCATCGTCGTCAATTTGAGGTCCTTGGCATCCATTTCGCCCAAACCTTTGAACCGCTGTAGGTCGATTTTACCTTTGCCGCCCAATCCCTTGGCCAGCCATTTGTCTTTTTCAGCATCGTCAGCCACGTAAATCCGCTTGGCACCTTGGGTCAGGCGGTAAAGCGGCGGGCAGGCCAGATAAAGGTGCCCGTTGTCGATCAGTGGCCGCATTTGCGTGAAGAAGAACGTCATCAGCAAGGATGCGATATGCGCGCCGTCGACGTCCGCGTCGGTCATGATGATGATCTTTTCGTACCGCAGGTCTTCGACGTTGAATTTGGTACCCATACCGACGCCCAATGCCTCGCACAGGTCGTTAATCTCGGCATTGGTTGTCAGCTTTGACGACGCAGCCCCCAGCACGTTGAGGATTTTACCTTTAAGTGGCAGCAGTGCTTGGTTCACGCGGTTGCGCGCGCCTTTGCCGGACCCGCCCGCACTGTCGCCCTCGACGATGAACAGCTCTGTGCCTCTGCGGTCTTTAGACGTGCAGTCGGTCAGTTTGCCGGGCAGGCGCAATTTCTTGGTCGCCGACTTGCGCGCGGTTTCTTTTTCCTGACGCCGCTTGAGGCGTTCCTCGGCGCGTAGCACCAGAAAATCAAGGATCGCGCCTGCGGATTTCGTATCAGCGGCCAGCCAGTTGTCAAAGTGGTCACGCACGGCTCCTTCGGTCATTTTTGCGGCGATCTCGGATGATAGCCGGTCTTTGGTTTGACCCACAAAGGCGGGATCGCGGATAAAGCATGACACCAGCGCGCAGCCCCCCGATGTCAAATCGTCACGGGTGATTTGCGCGGCTTTTTTGTTGTTCGACAACTCGCCGTAAGCCTTGATGCCCTTCAGGATCGCAGTCCAAAACCCGCTGACGTGCGTGCCGCCTTCGGGGGTTGGCACGGTGTTACAGTACGATTGGATGAAGCCGTCGCGCACGGGCGTCCAGTTGATCGCCCATTCGACTTTGCCCGGCTCTCCGAATTTTTCGTTGAATGGCACTGTGCCTGCAAAGGGTTTGTCGGCATAGGTTGTCGCCGTGCCAAGTGTTTCCTTGAGGTAGTCAGACAGGCCGCCGGGGAAGTGGAACGTGGCATCGAGCGGGGTTTCCTTGTCGTCGATTTCGGTTTTCCAGCGGATTTCAACGCCAGAGAACAGATAGGCTTTGGACCGGATGGAATGGAACATGCGGGCGGGTTTGAATTTTTGCGACCCGAAAATCTCAGGGTCTGCGTGAAACGTCACGGTTGTGCCGCGGCGGTTTTGTGTTGGTCCCAATTTCTGAATGGGACCCAGCGGGATACCCCGCGAAAACCGTTGTTCATACAGTTCTTTGTTCCGTGCCACCTGCACGACCATGCTGTCTGATAGCGCGTTGACGACGGACGCACCGACCCCGTGCAGACCGCCGGATGTCTGATAGGCTTTGCCCGAAAACTTGCCGCCTGCGTGCAGCGTGCACAGGATCACTTCAAGTGCGGATTTGTCGGGGAATTTGGGATGCGGATCGACGGGGATGCCGCGCCCGTTATCTTTGATAGTCACTGAATAATCGGCGTGCAGTTCGACTTCGATCCGGTTGGCGTAACCCGCGACGGCCTCGTCCATGGAGTTGTCCAGCACCTCGGCCACCAGGTGATGCAGCGCCCGTTCGTCCGTGCCGCCGATATACATGCCGGGGCGTTTGCGGACAGGTTCCAGCCCTTCCAGCACCTCAATGCTGTCGGCGTTATAGTCGTCTGGCCCGCTGCTGGACAAAAGATCGTTGGTCATGGGCTGCTCACCTCAATTATTGTTTGTTGCAATATGACAGAGCCGGCGGGGTGGGGAAAGGCTGCAATCGGGCTTTGCACCCCCTTGGATCCAAAGTAGGTTGATCCGAAACGAAAGGGACAAGATGCGCGTATTTTTCACAGGTGGCAGCGGCAAGGCTGGCAAACATGCAATCACCCATTTGCAGGGGCAGGGGCATCATATCGTCAATGCCGATCGTGCCCCGTCGGGGCTGGATGTGTCAGAGTTGTTCATTGATCTATGCGATGCGGGCCAAGTCATTGGCGCGATGTCTCAATTTGCGGATTTTCCAGAGCTTGAGGCAGGCACGGGTGTGCCAAAATACGATGCTGTGGTGCATTTTGCCGCCGTGCCGCGTGTCATGATCGGTACCGATGGTGAGTGTTTCCGCCAAAACACTCTTAGCACCTACAACGTGATCGAGGCGGCTGTGAAATTGGGCATTCCTAAGGTAATTTTTGCGAGCTCCGAGACGACTTATGCGGTGTGTTTTGCCGATGGTGAACTCAAGCCCGACTATGTGCCGATTGACGAAGACCACCCGACCGTGCCGCATGACAGTTACGCCATGTCGAAGGTTTGTAACGAAGTGACGGGCCGGTCGTTTCAGACCCGCAGCGGTGCCGATATCTACGGGTTGCGCATCAACAACGTAATCGAGCCATACGAATACGCCCAGAATTTCCCTGCCTATATGAAAGACCCTGCCAGTCGCCGCCGCAATATCTTTGCTTATATTGATGCCCGCGATCTGGGGCATATGGTCGATTGCTGTCTGAAAACGGACGGGTTGGGCTATCAGGTGTTCAACGTCGCGAATGATGACATGTCGGTGGGCTTGACCAGCGATGAAGTGATCGCGCAGTTCTATCAGGGGGTGCCGGTCAAACGGGCCATGCGCCCTGATGAAACCTTCTACGCCAATGACAAGGCTAAGCAGATGGTGGGCTTTGCACCCAAACATTCTTGGCGGGATGTGTTGGGTTGATGTTTCCCCGTTTTGATCTGGCAGCGTTCGAAGTCGCGCATCAAGATGCACGTCACGAATTGGCACGTGCGGTTGATAAGATATGCCGCGAAACTGGGTTTTTGATATTGGACGGGCATGGTGTCGATCAATCGGTCATCGACAGCGTTTGGGCCGCAGCACAAGCCTTCTTCGCGCAAGATGCCGCCGCCAAACAGGCCGTCGCACCGCCCTATCAAGGCTGTCCCTACGGTTATCTTGGCCCCGATGCTGAAGCCTTGGCCCGCTCCAAAGGCGAAGACACGCCGCCTGATCTGAAAGAAAGCATCAATGGCGGCCCTTTTCGCGTGCCTGTGGGTGCCAATCCTGATGCGCTTGGATTTTGTTATCAGCCTACGCTTTGGCCTGATTTGCCTGATTTCAAGGACGCTTGGCAGGCCTACTACACTGCAATGGAGGATCTGGCGGCTCGTGTCATGCGCGCCTTTGCCGTGGCCTTGGGGCTAGATGACAACCACTTTGATCCCTTCATCGGCCATCCGATTTCTGCGTTGCGTGCGCGGCATTACCCTGCAACCATCGGTGCGCCGCGCGAAAAGCAGCAGCGTGCAGCTGCGCACACGGATTACGGATCGCTCACGATCTTGCTTCCGCAACCGGGCAGTCAGGGGCTTCAGGTCCAGATTGGCGATGGTTGGGTCGATGTACCTGCGCCCGAAGGCGCGTTTGTGATCAACATCGGTGATCTGATGGCGCGTTGGACGGCGGATCGCTGGGTCAGCACGTTGCACCGTGTGGTGGCCAAACCTGCCCAGCCCGCACGCCAGTCCTTGGCCTTTTTTTATCAACCTGATTGGGATGCGCAGATTGTGCCTTTGGATGGGTCTGATGCCTATCCGCCTGTTCTTTCGGGGCCGTATCTGATGGACAAGTTCAAGGCGACCGGAGTTTAGTACAGCGTTTGGCGGTGCAATTGTTCAGGCCTCAGCAATAGAGATCAGAAGGTCGTTGAGCGGCCACAGGTTGGTAAATCTGTCCTCTAATTGCTTTGTTAGCGGGCCTTCGCCGGTCAATTCACGGCTGGCCACAACACCTTTCATTCGCAACAGGCGCGCAGCGGTGTGATCTGCCTCGTAAGGTGATGGTACGCGTTTGAGTGTTGGTTCGCGCAGGTCAAATCCTTGGGCTTCGACACCAGCGATCCGGTCTGTGTCCAGATCGACCATTTTGCGCCAATTACTGAGCACAGGTTTGTCAAAACCCATCATTCCTGCCCCCGTTGTCACATAGTCCAAGCCGATGCCAAAGAAGAAGACAGGGTTCTGCGGCGCCTCTGCCGCTATCTGCCACATCATATGCAAGTGAGTGGTGTAGGGTGTTTTGTCTTTGGAAAACCGCACATCGCGGTGCGGGCGAAACAGTTTGGGCAGGGCAGGCACACCCGTCAGTTTTTGCAGCGGTCCGCAAACTGCGTCCATCAAGGCAAGCGCGGGCGTCTTGAGCTGGTCGTCATAGATTGCCTTATGCGCTTGCCACCAATCGCGGGTGTTGTTGGCTTTGAGGTCATGCAAGAACGCCTGAGCGTTTGCGATGAACGGGTCAAACTGGGTCATGAGGGCTCCGGTTTCGATGTCGGGTCGATTGTAGGGACCTGCAGCAATCTGTCCATTGCCGCAAAGGGCATTAGGACCTAGATACACGTCATGCGTTTGACGATCCATCTAATCGCGGCGTTTGCATTGCCGGTCCCAGCCACCGCACACCCCCACATTTTTGTGGAGGCGCAGGTGACGGTGATCTTCGCCGATGACGGTGCGATCTTGGTCAAGCTTGATTGGTTTTACGACGATCTGTTTTCGCTTTTGGTGACCAGTGACCTTGGGATCGACATGGATGGTGATCTTTTGCTGACTACGGATGAGCAGGCTTTGCTTGATGATCAGATCACTGCTTGGCCACCGGATTACACAGGCGATCTTGAAGTGTCACAGGACGTTGTGGCACTGACGTTGGCCGATAAGCAAAACCATACCATGACGTATGAGAGAGGTTTGTTTCACGAGGCCCACATCAGGCCGATTGACGCAGTGGCGGACCCAGCTGCTCCGCTGGAAATCCGGGTTTATGACCCGAGTTTTTACACGGCATACGAATTGCGCACCCCTGTTATCATCGCAGGTCGCGACGACTGTGCGGTGCAAATCAATTCAGCAGACATTGATGCCGCCTATGCCTTGGCCGAAAGTCAGTTGGATGGGCGCGACCCCAGCACGGTCGGTCCCGACGAATACTTCCCTGCCATCGGCGATGCTTTTGCTGATACAATTGTCGTGACATGCGCGGACCCGCTGTAGTCCTCGCCCTCATGGCTGCGGTTGCGCTGTGGCTTTGGGCGCTGGGTGGTGCTGATCAAATCATGCGGTTTGCCACGGAAACGCAGCGCGATGTGCAAAACGCGATGGCGGCGTCTTTGCGCGGGCTGCGTGCGGGCGATGCAGGGGCTTTGGCCACGCTTTGGGGGCTTTGTTTTGCCTATGGTTTCGTGCACGCGGCCGGGCCGGGCCATGGCAAACTGGTCATTGGCGGCTATGGCGCTGGATCACGCGTGACGGCGCGTAGATTGGCTGGACTGGCGCTGGGCGCGTCGTTGGCGCAGGCGGCGACAGCGATTATTTTGGTGTATTTTGCAGCGCTTGTCTTTGGCTGGGGGCGCGGGCAGATGACCGGTTTGGCCGAAGATGTGCTGGCCCCGCTCAGCTATGCGTTGATCGGCGTGGTTGGGCTTTGGTTGTTAATCAGGGGCATGCGCCATTTGAAACCACAGCATACACAAGTGGGTGACGGCGACGTCTGTGGGTCTTGCGGGCATGCGCATGGGCCGACGGTCGCGCAGGCGCAGGCGGTCACATCTTGGCGCGATGTGTTGATCGTCATTGGTACAATCGCGGTGCGGCCTTGCACTGGCGCGCTGTTCTTGCTGATCCTGACGTGGCGGTTTGGGGTCGACTACGCGGGGATTGTCGGGGTCTTTGTGATGGGGCTTGGCACGGCAAGTATTACAATCCTTGTTGCAATTGCATCGGTCGGCCTTCGCAACAGCACGTTGCAATTGGTCAATCACAGTGCGGTCGCGCGGGTTGGTGCTTGGTTTGAAATTTGCGCGGGCGGCATTGTTATGGTCCTGGCGACCCAACTGGTGCTGCGCACAATCTGATTGCACTGGACCCAAGCCCATTGGCGGCCTAAGCCTGACAAAATGACCCAGACAGTACAAACATATCAAGACCACAGCCGTGCGATCTGGAAACTTGGGATGCCTTTGATCCTAAGTAACCTCGCGCAATTCGCGATCCATATTACCGATACGGTGATGCTGGGCTGGTACAGTGTGACCGCACTCGCCGCCTCGACCATCGCAGGGACAATGTTCTTTGTGATCTTCATCGTAGGGGCAGGTTTTGCACAGGCTGTCACGCCTTTGGTGGCAGCCGCCGCTGAAGAAAAAGACGAAGTCCAAGTACGCCGTGTGACCCGCATGGGGCTATGGCTGTCGATCTTTTATGGCTTGGTTGTCACGGTGCCGTTCTTTTGGGCCGAAGACATCCTGATCGCGATGGGCCAAGACGCAGAGGTCGCCGACCTTGCGCATATCTATCTGCAGATCGTGATTTGGCAGATGGTGCCTGCGCTTATCATTATGACACTCAAGTCGTTTCTGGCCGCGATGGAGCATACGGCTATCATTCTATGGGCCACAATTGGCACGGCGATATTGAACGGTTTTATAAACTACGCGCTAATTTTCGGGAATTGGGGCATGCCGGAACTGGGGATCAAGGGGGCCGCGATTGCGTCAATGACAGTGACCGCGATCACGGTTGTGATCTTGGTGGTCTATATCTTGCGCGTCTTGCCGCAATTCCAAATATTCAAGAATTTCTGGCGTAGCGACAACGAGATCATGAAGCGCGTATACCGCTTGGGCTGGCCGATTGGCTTGACCGCACTTGCCGAAGGCGGACTGTTCAGCGCGTCAGCAGTGATGATGGGGTGGATTGGCCCGCTCGAACTTGCAGCCCACGGCATTGCGATCCAATTGGCAAGCCTGACATTCATGGTTCACATCGGTTTCAGTCAGGCCGCCACAGTGCGGGCAGGCCGTGCGCTGGGCCGCCGCGACGAGGCGTCTTTGCGCCGTGGTGGGATCACTGCGATCGGGATGTCCGCGATTTATGCGGTGGTGACATCGCTGATTTTCTTGGCCATGCCAGAGACGCTGGTTTCGTTGTTCATCGACCCAACCGAACCCGAACGCGCAACACTTTTACGTATTGGGGCAAGCCTGATCATGGTGGCCGCATTGTTCCAGCTTGTGGACGGCTTACAAGTCTTGGCGCTGGGCCTGCTACGCGGCGTGCAAGATACAACTGTGCCAATGGTCATGGCCACAATTAGCTATTGGGTGATTGGACTGCCAGTCAGTTACATTTTTGCGTTCCATTTTGACATGGGTGGTGTCGGCCTGTGGCTTGGTCTGGTGATTGGACTTGCGGTCGCGGCAGTGCTTTTGCTGACGCGGTTCTGGGGGCGATCTGTGAAGATCCCCCCCCCAAACTGTATCAGTCCAAAAGCTCTAGATCGCGCAGCCTTAGGCGCGGGCTATCTATCAAACCAAAGTCTTCGAAGGACCGCATGTGTGGAAATAGTCCAAGATATGCACGCAATGCAGGGCCACGTATACCAAGGTTGAATGCGGTGCCAGGATGCAGTGTTTCCACCTCGACCCCGTTCACCATAAGAGCACGCTGCCCGGCAAAGCCGAATTGAAAGACGTTGAACGGTGCCGTCGGGCGCAGTGACAAAACGTTGTTTCCGTCGACGAAATCAGCGGCGGGAATGAAGGCACGATCTGTGTCGCTGACCCGCCTGATACCTGCGGCGCGATGCAAAATTCGCGCACCATACCCAAGGACCAAATCAGGCGAGGGGCGGTTATACCCCATTGCGTCTGCGGCAATTCGGGTCAGAACTGCGCCGGGGCTATTGGTGGCGATTGTTTCAGGCTGCATCTGGATGCTGCCCCGCCACTGCACTGTTTCGTAGCTGCCGTCATCTAACCGCAGCTTATCGCCAGGCAATACATCCTCGACGGCCATGAAACCTTGTGGCGTGCTGACAAGAGCGCCTTGCTTTAGAACGCAAAAGGCGTGTTCGTATGCGGGGTGCGCACGGGCGACGCGCTGCGTTTCGGACAATTGTCCGTCCCGATCGAGGTACATTATATTGTACTTGCGCATCGGCAGCTGTGGCGGCTGAGGCGATTGCGAACAGGGGAGATCTGTGCGCAGTGATACCGGTTGACTTAAGGTGCGAGAGAAAGCTGTTGAATGGGACTGTTCCATGCGAATGCCTATCATTAGGGTTTCACATCGTCAGTTGGCCCACCGCACAACATCAGAAGAAAACTCAGGTTACTGTTTACTAAACAAAAAGTTCGGTTTCGTGACCGTCGCCTGCGTCATGATTGCCCGCCCCGATAGCCGAAGCGAAATTGACGAAAGACATCTGGTTCGCGTGCTGTCACATCGTGCAAACACTGCACTATGGAACCTTAACGCTACTGGTCTACAAAACGACTTATGCGCTTTGTGCCTGCAAAGCCGAAGGATTGACGTCTTCAATCGCGCGTTCTTCGCGGCGCGAAATCATGGCTTCACGTGTCAGACCACGGGCCCAAGGCATTGGTGTGTCGTAGCGTGAAGCGGCGGCCTCTAAAGAACTTTGCCAACGGCTTTTCATTTTGATACCTCTTTTTTTGGAGACCCTCTTTTGAGCGAGGGCATTAGAGACAAGATGATCGCTTAAACTGGCAATACTTTGACGGTATCAGAGTTTCTTTCATGTAATCTCTGTCACATGCGGAAGAACCTGCAATCGTCTGAAAAAGATCAAGTAATTGCGCTTAAATACAGTCTAATATGAATGGAAATTTAACAAACTGGGGCGATTTTGCCGCATTCTGATGGGTGTAATTCCGTCACAAACGGATCGAGGCGATCATTCTGCCGTAGTCG
>JBLHTS010000030.1:0-18541 GCA_047627695.1 Yoonia sp.
CATCTGTCGCGCTGCTATTCGGCTCGCCTGAATACTTCGCGCTGATGGTCGTGGGTCTGTCGGCCATCGCGGCCTTCGCTGGCACGGGGCAAGTGGCCAAGGCACTGCTGATGACATTCGTTGGCCTGATGCTGGCTACCATTGGCGAAGGTGTGTTGTTCAACATGCCGCGCTTTACCTTTGGCATCATGGATTTGCAGTCAGGTCTTGGCTTTATCACTTTAGCCATGGCGATGTTTGCGCTGCCAGAGGCGCTTTATCTCGTGCTTGATCCCAGCCGCTCGAAAACTGAGGACGGCAATAACGAGATCAAAGACCTGCGCATCACCCGCGCAGAGGCCCGCCAGATCGCGCCTGTTATCGGACGGCAATCGATCCAAGGCTTTCTGATCGGCGTACTGCCCGGTGCCGGTGCCACGATTGCGTCTTTCCTCGGCTATGCGGTCGAACGGAACCTCGCGACCAAAGAAGAGCAAAGGATGTTCGGAAAAGGCAGCCTGAAAGGTCTCGCCGCGCCAGAAAGCGCCAATAACGCAGCCTGTACCGGATCATTCGTGCCATTACTCACCCTCGGTATTCCGGGCTCTGGCACCACGGCGATTTTGCTGGGTGCGCTGATCGCGCTAAACGTCCAGCCCGGCCCGCGTTTGATGATCGATGAGCCGCAGATTTTCTGGGCTGTCATTATCTCGATGTATCTGGGCAATCTGGTTTTGCTAATCCTGAACCTGCCTCTGATCCCCTATATCGCCAAAGTTCTACTGGTTCCGCGCACCTTCCTGATCCCGTTCATTTTGTTCTTTACGATGATGGGCGCCTATATTGGCCAGAACAACGCGACCGAATTGTTGTTGCTTGTGGGCCTTGGTGTGGCTGCCACCATCCTTCGCTTTGCGGATTATCCACTTGCCCCGTTGCTGATCGGGTTTATCCTTGGGCCAATGTTGGAAAACAACTTCTCGCGCTCCATGAACCTTTATGACGGCATTGGTTTTGTGGTCGATCGTCCGATGACGTTGGGCATGCTGATCCTTGCTGCTTTCCTGATTGTGCTGCCCAGCTACCGCGCGCGCCGTGCACGCATCCGTGCAATGGGTGTGGCTGACGGCGATTGATCACGACACTCTCTATGCGAAAGGGCAGAGCATCTTATTGATGGGCGGCCCTGCGTTTCTAAGCGGTTTTCGATCCATCAGTTTGAGGTTGGCGCATCTTGCGATTGGCACGAATGAAGGCCGCGATAAAGATCGTGGTCAGCACCAAGATAACCGTTGGCCCCGGTGCACTGTCGATGAAAAAGCTCAGGTAGACGCCTGCCAAGCCTGCAACCATAGTGACCCCGACCGCAATCGGCAGCATCAGCGCAAAGCGCTTGGTCAGCAAAAAGGCAATCGCCCCCGGTGCGATCAAAAGACCAATGGCAAGAATGATCCCGACCGCTGCCAAAGTCGCCACGATAGTCAGCGAAATCAATGCCAGCAACCCATAGTGTAGCCAGCCGACCCGCAACCCGACGGCCTGTGCTTGGACTGGATCAAAGGCGTGCAGCATGAAGTCGTGCCGCTTTGCAATCACGATCACGGCCACAAGAGCGGCAATCGCGCCTGCCGTCCAAAGGTCCTGCGCACTGACGCCCAGCATGTTTCCAAAGAGGATGTGATCAAGGTGCATCTCGGTCGAGATTTTGGTGTAAAGCACCAAGCCGAACCCGAACATTCCCGAAAAGACGATCCCCATGATCGTATCTTGCTTCACGCGGCTGTTGTTGGCCAGAAATCCAGTGCTGACAGCACAGAACATCCCTGCGGCGAAGGCACCGATAATCAAAGGGATATTCAAGAGATAAGCCAACACGATCCCGGGCAACACGGCATGGCTGATCGCGTCGCCCATCAAGGACCAACCCTTAAGCACCAGATAGCATGACAGTAAGCTGGTTGGCACTGCGATGATCGCCATCATCAAAAAGGCATTGTTCATGAAAGAAAATTGGAAAGGGGAAAGCGGGTAGAGCCAAACGTAGGTCAGAATGTCCATCAACGGCCCTCGACAACATCTGCGGTGCGACGACGGGCGACCAGATAGCCGTGCTTGGGAGCGAATAAGAACGCCGCAAGAAAGATCACAGTTTGCAAGCTGACGATAATCCCGCCCGTGGCCCCGTCAGCAAAATAGCTTAGGTAAGCCCCGACAAAGCTGGTACCTGCACCAATCGTGACGCTTAGAACCAACAGGCGTGGGAACCGGTCTGTCAGCAAATAGGCCGTGGCTCCCGGTGTCACCACCATCGCAATGACCAAAAACGCGCCAACAGTTTGCAGTGCCGCCACGCAGGACGCAGCCAAGAGCGTAAAGAACACAACACGCAGAATGTCAGGGCGCAACCCGATAGACCGCGCATGGTTTTCGTCAAAAAACGTCACCATCAGATCTTTCCACTTGGCCAATAGCACCGCAAGTGTCACAAATCCGATGATCGCCAGTTGCAGCGTGTCAGCAGGCGTTATCGCAAGGATATTGCCCATCGTAATCGTCTGGATACTGACCGAAGTCGGTGACAGCGACACCATGAATAGCCCAAGCCCGAAAAATGACGTGAAAATCATCCCAATGATCGTGTCTTCCTTTAGACCAGAGCGCTGGTTGAGGAACAGCATCGCGCCCGCCGCCAAACCGCCAGCGGCAAAGGCCCCTAACGCAAAGGGCAAGCCCAGCATGTAAGCGCCCGCGACGCCCGGAACGATCGAATGGCTTAGCGCGTCACCGATTAAGGACCACCCTTTCAGCATCAGATAGGCCGAAAGAAAGGCGCAAACACCGCCCACAAGTGCGCTAACCCACATCGCGTTAAACATATAATTGTAGCTGAATGGTTCTAACAACACCTGCATCAGCTTGGCTCTTTTTCGCTGTCGGGTGCCTTTGACTTGTAGTCGTCACCGTAGACAACAAATGGACGTTCATCATCCGTGATCACGCGGATCTGGCGGCTGTCATCATCGTCATGCAAGTCAGCCCCGCCCAGAACGAAGTGGCGCAAGACCCCGCCAAAAGCCAGTTCCAAATTTTCGCGGGTAAATGTCTCTTCGGTTAGCCCGTATGCCAGCACCGTTTGCTTAACGAGGATCGTGCGATCACAAAACTCTGGCACCGAACCAAGGTTGTGGGTCGACACCAAAATAACCCGCCCTTCGTCGCGCAGATCTTGAAGCAGGGCAACAATGGCGTCCTCTGTCTTGACATCAACACCGGTAAAGGGTTCGTCCAGCAAGATTACCTGCCCTTGTTGCGCCAATGCGCGGGCTAGAAAAACGCGCTTGCGCTGCCCCCCCGATAGTTCGCCGATTTGGCGGTCGCGGTATTCGGACATGCTGACACGTGCCAATGCAGTAGTAACAGCATCATAATCAGCTTTCCTTGGTATGCGGAAAAATCCCATGTGGCCGTAACGACCCATCATCACGACATCTTCGACCAATACGGGAAAGGTCCAGTCTACTTCTTCAGATTGCGGAACATAGGCCACAATATTCTGGCGCAGCGCCTCGGCGACGGGCATGTCAAGGATCGATATCTCACCGCGAGCGGCGGGCACAAACCCCATGATCGCCTTGAATAACGTTGATTTTCCCGCGCCGTTCACCCCGACAAGCCCTGTGATCGTACCCGTTGGTATTTCAAAGCTCGCATCGCGCAGCGCCGTGTGGCCGTTGCGGTAAGCGACGGTCAGATTATGCGCTATAATACCGGTGGTTGAGGTCATTGGGTAAGGCCCGCTGCAATGGTTTCCGTCGTCACGCGCAACAGATCCAGATAGGTCGGCACAGGACCGTCCGCGGTCGTCAGACTGTCCACGTAAAGCACGCCACCGTATTCGGCATCGGTTTCGCGGGCGATCTGCTCGGCTGGCGCTTGGTTTACTGTGCTTTCGCAAAACACTGCGGGAATATCATTGGCGCGGACCGTATCAATCACGTGGCGCACTTGCTGCGGAGTGCCCTGGGCATCGGCATTGATCGGCCAGAGATAGAGCTCCTGCATCTCGAAATCGCGCGCCAGATAGCTAAATGCCCCTTCACAACTGACCAGCCAACGCTGCATTTCTGGCACAGCTAGGATCTTGTCGCGCAAGGGTACAATCGTGGCTGTGATTTCAGCTTTGTAAGCATCAGCATTCGCGCTGTAGGTCTCCGCGTTTTCAGGATCATGGGCGATAAAGGCGTCGCGAATATTGTCGACATAGATCAGCGCATTCTCAAGACCCATCCACGCATGAGGGTTGGGTTTGCCGTCATATTCACCAGACGAAATGCTCATGGGGACAATACCGTCGGTCAATGTGGCGCTGGGAACATCCGAGAGGTTGCCGAAGAACTGTTCAAACCAGAGTTCGAGGTTCAGGCCATTCCACAAGATCAAATCGGCATCTTGGGCGCGGATAATATCGCGCGGGGTCGGCTGATAGCCGTGGATTTCGGCACCTGCCTTGGTGATGCTTTCGACGATCGCCGCGTCGCCCGCGACGTTCTGTGCCATGTCGGCGATAACCGTAAACGTCGTCACCACTTTGAAGTGGTTTTCGGCAAACGAAGCCGTCGAAAATGCAGCAGCGCAAACGGCGCCAAAAAGCAGTCTGATCATCGTTTCTGACACTTCCTTTGATAAAATACCGGATCAACTTGGCTGTGACTTATGAGACTTCGCAGCCGTTGTAAATGTAAATGCGAATTATTCGCATAAAAGAAATGTGAGCAGTGAGCGACCTGCAAAACGCCGCGCAAATCGAAAAATCTGCGCGGCGTCAAAGCGCTACTCTGCAGGTTTGGCAACGGGCATTGCATCGACCTTCCACTCTGGTTTGCGGATGCACAAACGCAAAAGCGGCGGCACGGTCAGTAGCGTCAAAAAGGCTGACATCGACAGACCGCCAACAACCACGGCACCCAAACCACGGTATAGCTCTGAGCCTTCACCGGGGAATATCACCAGCGGCAGCATGCCCATTACGCTGGTCAGCGTAGACATAAAGATCGGGCGGATCCGGTTGCGGGTCGCTTCTTCAATGGCGGCAACAGGCTCCATCCCTTCTTCGCGCAGATGGTAAAGCGTTTGGTGCACGATCAAGATCGCGTTATTAACCACAATGCCCACCAAGATCACAAAACCCAGCAGTGTGAGCATATCCATAGGCTGTGTCTGGAACAGGTTGAGCACAGCCAAACCGCCCACGCCGCCCGCTGCAGCGATCGGCACGGCGATCAAGATCACTAGGGGCAGTACAAAGCTTTCAAACAAAATCGCCATAACCAAGAAAACGATGATCAGCGCCACGACCAGATTGATCTGGATTGCCGACCACGTCTGACTTAGCTGATCGGCGGTGCCGGAAACGCTTAGCCGGATATCGTTGGGGATACCCTGTTCCTGCAGTACCGCGACCACTTCGCGTTCAAGCAATTCAACCGCTTCTTCCAAAGGCAAATTGTCCGCTGGTCGCACTTCAAGCGTCACGGTACGCAAGCGTTCGCGGTGGCGGATTTCGGTTGGACCTGCGGTTAAAACAACGTCAGCTAAGGCCGAAACTGGCACGATCTGGCCGCTTGGTGTGACCACCGGATAGTTGCCGACGTCCTGCGTACGCGCTGATCCGTTGAGGGCGGGATCGCCCTTGAGAACCAGATCAACACGCTCTGCGCCAACTGTAATTTCGGCGACCCGCACGCCGTCATTGAACGCATCAACTGTTGCGGCCAAACCGGAACTGGTAAGACCCGCATCAGCAAGCCGTAGACGATCAGGGATCAAGCGGATTTCCGGCGCTCCCAACTCAAGCCCCGGAATGGGTCGGAACTGATGCCCTTCACTGCGCGGAAGCAAACCAGCGAGGATGCCGGCGGCACGTCCGGCGACACCAAGGATTTCATCCAGATTCTGGCCAGATACGTTCAATTCAATGGCACGCCCGCCGCCCACACCGCGTCCGAAAAGCGAGGGTTGGGTCATAAAACCGAAAGTGCCCGGTTCAGCAAATATCGGACGACTTAGCACGGGGATCAGATCACCCGCCCGCTGGCTGTCCACAGCCCCTGCCCCTACGAATGAATTGCCGGGGGTCGCTACAAAAAAGAAGCTGTCGATAGTTGGGACGCCATCGGCGGTTTGCAACGCGGGCGCCGCCTCCCAGAGAGGTTGGGCCACGGCCTCAATCCGTTGTGCGATGGTTTCGGTTGTCTCTAGATTGTAGCCGGGGGGCGGAATGATCAGGCCGAAGACCAGATTGCGATTGCCCTCTGGAAGGTATTCCAGCTTTGGTAGGAATGTCCAACTCGCAACCGCAGCGCTCCCTGCAATGACCGCAACCATCACGATACCGACAAACCGGAAGCGTACAGTCATGCGCACGTAGGCCATCACCATCGCACGAAAACCAGAGGCTAGATGATCCAGACCCCAAATCCGCATCGGCTTTTTGCCATCTTCGCGCAGCAAACGGCTGGCAAGAGCGGGGATCACCGTGACGGCCACAACCAGTGACAACAAAACCGAGACCGAAATGGCCACGGCGATGTCGCGGAACAGTTGGCCCGCCTCGAGTTGCATGATCAGGATGGGGACGAACACCAAAACAGTGGTCAAAGCCGACACCAGGATCGCGCCCCAGACTTGCTTTGCGCCAAGGTAGGCAGCTTCACGGCGCGAATGACCTGCTTCGCGCAGGCGGTATATGTTTTCTAACACAACAATGGCCGCATCAACGATCATACCGACGGCAAAAGCGATACCGGCCAATGAAATCACGTTCAATGTGCGCCCCGTCGCCGCCATAACCACGAAGGTTGCGACAATCGATACCGGAATCGAGAGCGAAACAATAATGACCGCACCCGGTGAGCGTAGGAATAAAATCAAGATCAGCGCGGCAAGCGCACCACCGATGTATATATTCTGGGTGACCAGATCGATCGCCCCTTCAATATAGATCGTCTCGTCGTAGACTTGCTCCATCACAAGGCCTTGGGCTGCGACGGGACCTGCCTGCAATTCCTCTAGCACGGTGCGGAATTCTTCCATGACCGTGATCACATTGGCACCCGCTTCGCGGACCACGTTGAACGCCAGACCCGGTTGACCTTTGTACCGCAAACGCGCCGTGCTTTCTTTGTAGGCAAAGCCGACGTCTGCCACGTCGCTTACGCGGACGCGCCCGGTGCCGCCGTTGGCCGCGTCAGAACGCAACACCACATTGCCGACTGCTTCTGCGGTGTTGAGATTGCTTTCCGTGCGCACCACATAGCGGCGCTTGCCCTCGTCCACATCACCTGCAGAAATAGAAACATTTTCGGCCCGCAACCGTTGCACGACTTCAGGAACCGTCAAACCAAAGCGCGACAGGCGCTGGGGATCCACAACGACCTGAAGCTCTTGACCCACCCCACCAAAGACGTTCACGGCCGCAACCCCTGCTATCCGTTCAACACGATCTTTGACGATGTCTTCCAAGAAATTGCCATAGGTTGGCATCAGAGCCGTGTTTCCTTCGGCCGCCGTGATCAGGACCCACGCAATCGGGCTGTCATCCGCACCAGAGGTGTTCAGCGTCGGTTCGTTTGCTTCGTCCGGATAACCACCAACGCGGTCCAGCCGGTTCGAGACCAACAAAAGCGACTGGGTCATGTCTGTCCCAATCGCGAACTCAAGCGTGACCTCTGCCTCGCCGCTGCGCGAGCGCGAGGTCATAATTTCAAGCCCGTCCAAACCACGCAGGGTTTCTTCTTGCGGGTTCACGATTTCCCGCTCGATCTCCGAAGGGGCAGCACCGGGCCAACTGGTAGAAATCACAACAATCGGCTTGCGCACATCAGGGGCAAGTTGGATCGGGATTTGGGTCAGAGCGAGAATTCCAAAAAGAACTGCCATCAAAACCGCCGCAATCACCGCAACAGGACGGTCGATCGAATAGCGAATGAAATCCATCAGTTTGTCTCCAGCATCTCGGGGGCAATCGGCTGACCGGGGCGTAGACGTTCATTGCCGCGCACCACGACCAGATCGCCGGGTGCGAGACCGGACAATACCTCGTAGCGATCACCCAATGGGACACCCAAAGTGACGATCCGCAACTGTGCCTGTTCTTCAGCGGCGACGAAAACTGTCCAACCACCCGTCCCTTGCACCAGTGCATCTTTGGGGACAGACAACACATCACGCGCTTCACCAACCGGGATAAAGACGTTTAAAGACTGCCCTACAGCCGCGCCGCCCATTGTGGACAGGTCTGGCGCCGCGAACAACACGGCACGGGTGCGGGTTGATGGATTTTCAAGCGGTAACACTGCGCGCAATACGAGCGTCATGACCGCGCCGGTTTCCGTGCTGGCCTGCACTATCTGGCCGGGTTCAAGAAATGCCGTGTAGCGCGACGGAACATTCGCCTGCACTTCAAACGCATCAATATCAAGGAGACGAACGACAGGTGTGCCCGCTTGGATGAAAGCGCCCGGGATCGTGTTCACTTCCAGCACGATGCCCGAAAACGGCGCACGGATTTCACTGCGTTCCAACTGGTACTGGGATTCTGCGACCTGCGCTTGCGCACTTCTTGCACGTGCCTGCGCTTCGGCGAACAGTGCCTTTGCCTCAAGGAAATCTGCGCGGGTGTCGTCAAAACGGCCTTGGCTAAAAGCAGTACCACCGCGCAACGCCTCGATCCGGTCCAAAGCGACCCTGGCGCGGTCAACACGGGCGTTGGCGGTATCAATACCTGCTTCTGCCTCTGCTAGTTGTGCTTGCGACTGGGCGACTTGGATTGTTAGCAAATCGGCATTCAACGCGACCATTAGGTCACCAGCCTCGACGCGGCTACCAGACAAGACAGCAACGTTTTCGACGCTTCCAGCCACACGACCTGCAATGTTGCCATCACGCGCCGTAATAACTTCAGCAAAGACCGGGACCGTCTCAGTCAATGCGCGCATTGCGACTTCTTGGACCCCGACGGATGCGGCGCGCGGTTGGGCCATGGCCGACGTGGCAAATGCCGCAATCATGATAACAAGAAATGGCAGCATACGCATAGGGGATCTCCGTCCGTCTTAAGGTCTGTTTGGCTCCCGACCGCTTTGCGCAGTCGCTTTCGTCATCGATGAAATACACATGTCTGTGTACGCAGATCAGCCGCCTTTAGACCAAAAAGAGCAGCAATAACTTGCAGTAAGTCCAAATGCCGTACAGTTTAGCGGCCAAGCCACGTACTAAAGGACACACCCACATGCCCAGAGGCTATATCATCGGCCATATTACCGTCACGAACGCCGAGGCTTATCAAGACTACATCGTCGGAAACACGCCCATCATCAAGGCCCACGGCGGCAAGCCAATTGTGCGCGGCGGTGCGTCGCTGGAACCCGAAGGTAGCCCCTACACTCGCCATGTGATCTTTGAATTTCCTGACTATGCCAGTGCTCTGGCACTTTACAATGACCCCGAATACCAAAAGGTCGCGCGGTTCAGGCGCGAAAATGCGACAAGCATGATTGTTTTGGCCGAAGGCGTTTAAGGCAGAACTGCCAGCCAGATCCAGACCGTAAAAATCGACAGGCCCGTGCCCATCAGCACGGAAGAAGCCGCGACCCGCCGCGCCTTGCCGTACATATTGGCAAAGACATAGGTGTTAACCCCCGGTGCCATGGCCGCCGTCAAAATCGCCGACCGTAAAGCAGCGTCCGACAGATCGTTGCTTTTGGCCACGCCCCACACGATCAAAGGGTGCAGGATCAGCGAAATCGCAACCACGAAAAGGATCGTGCGCATGTCCCCTTCGGGCCGGTAGCGGTAAAGCACACCGCCAAGGCCGAACAGGGCGGCGGGCAGCGCCGCACGGACCATCAGGTCGATGGCGTCGGTCACGACAGGAGGCAAAGGGATACCGCCAATGTTCACGATAAAGCCCAAGGTGATCCCGACGATCAGCGCATTGTTGAACATGGCTTTGATGACCTTGGCGGGCAGTGCCACGATATTACCGCCGCGATTGCGGGCAATCTCCATCGCAGTGATCCCGACGGCATAGCAAAACGGCGAATGGATCGCGATGATCGCATAGTTCGCCTCAAGCGCTGATACACCATAAGCCCGCTCTGTGATCGGCAGGCCAAGCAGCAACGAGTTCGAGAACAGGCAGCAAAAGCCAATCGCAACGCTGTCTTCCCAATCGCGCCCGAAAAGATAGCGCGCACCCAGAAGGCCTGCAGCAAAGCCGGTCAGCGCCCCTGCATAAAAGCTTGCCAAAAGTGACAGATCGAAATTCTGCCCGAGGTCAAGCGTCGAGATGGCCCGAAAAAGCAAGCAAGGGATCGCGAAATTTTGCGTGAATTTCATCAACCCGTCAACGCCAGCGTCGTTAAAAAAACCTTTCCAAACAGCTATGTACCCAAAGCCGATGACCAGAAATACGGGCAGGATGACATCAATTAGGGCGGCCATTAAGGGAGTCCTTGGTATAGCGGCTATGCCGCGACTTTTACGCCTCCGGCTGGGACATTTTTGCGTAGGGGCGTTCAGGGCAGTGAAATTGTAATCGTCAAACCGTCAAAGGCGGGGCGGATATGGTCGGGTGTTTCGGCAGCAACCGTCGCGTAGTCAAGGTCGTTGTGCATGTTTGTCAGTATCGCCTGGCGCGGGGCAGCGCGTGCGATCCAGTCCAGCGTATTGGCCAGATGTGAATGGGTCGGATGTGGTTCGCGCCGCAGTGCATCGACAATCCATGTGTCGAGGTTTTGCACGGTTTTCCATGCCGCATCAGGGATGCGGGACACGTCCGGCAAATAGGCTATATCACCGATCCGGAAGCCCAAAGCATCAATGCTGCCATGTTCCACTTCGAAAGGGGTCAACGTGATATCACCACCTGCACCGCTGATCGTGATGTCACCCTCAATCGTGTTGAGTTCGCAGATTGGCGGATAAGCAGAGCCCTTGGGCTGCACGAATGCATAGCCAAAGCGTCCCAGCAAGTCGTTGCTGGTGTCACCATCGGCCCAGACTTGTAGGCGCTGGCGGATGTTAAAGACGATCATGCGCAGGTCGTCGATCCCGTGAACATGGTCGGCATGACTATGGGTATAGACGACGGCATCCAACGTACCGACCTCTGCTGCCAGCAACTGACTGCGCATATCGGGGGTTGTGTCGATCAGGACGCGGGTGAATTTTTCACCCCTTTGGCGGGTCACAAGAAGCGAGCATCGCATCCTTGCGTTCTTGGGATTGGCCGGATCGCACGCCCCCCATTGCCCGCCCAAGCGAGGCACACCCCCTGATGATCCGCAGCCGAGGATGCGAAAGTTGATCGTGTCGCTCATGGCTTGGCCTTCCAGAACAGGCGGTCGAAATTGTCGCTGGTCTGCTTGGCGAAGTCTTCATAGCTGAGGCCAAAGACCTCTGCCCCAACTTTCGCCGTGTGTGCAGTATAGGCTGGTTCATTACGTCGGCCGCGAAAGGGTGGTGGCGCAAGGTAAGGGCTATCTGTTTCGACCAGCACACGGTCGATCGGGGCGCCAGCAAATATATCGCGCAATTCTTGGCTTTTGGGGAAAGCGGCAATACCGGACATCGACAGATAGAACCCCAGATCAAGGGCGGCCTGCCCCAGTTCTGCACTGCTGGAAAAACAATGCATGACGCAGGTGTAGGCCCCTTTTGCATGCTCTTCGCGCAAAATACGGATCATGTCATCGTCTGCCGCACGGGCATGAATAATCAACGGCAATTTGGTTTCGCGCGCGGCGGCAATATGAACCCGCAACGACTGTCTCTGGATTTCGGCGCTTTCGGCGGTGTAGTGGTAATCCAGCCCCGTTTCACCAATGCCCACGAATTTGGGATGGGCTGACAGCGTGATCAGTTCATCTACGGTGGCAAGCGGTTCGTCTGCCGCGCTCATCGGGTGGGTGCCCGCTGCATAATAGACTTCGGAGTATTTTTCAGCGATTGCGCGCACTTGCGGCTCTAACCTTAACCTTGTGCAAATTGTGACCATCCGCGTCACACCCGCCGCGACCGCGCGCGCTACTACACCGTCGCGTTCAGCGTCGAAGTCGGGGAAATCAAGGTGGCAATGGCTGTCGACGATTGTGGCATGGGTCATGTCGGGGCTTTCAGGCGATGGCTGTAGCTTGCGCCGTCTCTTCGATCTTGAATATCATATCAAGGATCAACGCCGCAGGGTCAAGGTTGACTGCACGCCCATGCCGCGACCTTTCGGTCAAATTCTGCTGCAACTGCGCCCACCTTCGCGCGGCTCGGTCATCCGGCGCGATGCGTGCCAGTAGGCGCGCCTCGCCCGGGGCACCTTGGGCGGCAGGTTCGCCCATCAACCCCGCCCGCGCTGCGCGCGACAAAAACAGATCAATCAGATCAAGCGTCATACCAAAGCGCACATCCGCACCGCGCCCAACACAGGCATCTGCAAGCCGCAAAGCCGCAGGCCGGTCAATGCGTGGCAGCCCCCCCAATGTTTTCACGATTTCCGTGTAAAGCGGCAGCCCGTCGTGATTGAGCAAACGGATCGCATCACCTGCTGAACCGCCTGCCAGCGTTGCTAGGCTTTCGGATTGGTCTGACGGATGCCCTGATTGGCTGATCGCTTGCTGCAAATCAAACGGGCTAAGTCGGTTGCACCGCAATTCACGGCATCGCGAACGGATCGTCGGCAAAAGCCGCGAAGGCTGATGGGCGACCAACAGAATTGTGGCCATTGCTGGCGGTTCTTCGAGCTCTTTGAGAATGGCGTTGGCAGCGTTGCGGTTCAATTCGTCCACAGCATCCACTATCACAACCCGACGGCCACCATCTGCCGCAGACATATGGAAGAATTTCTTAAGATTGCGCACCGCGTCCACTGTAATCTCTGATTTCAGCTTTTTGGTTTTCTCGTCCCAAGGGCGGCGGATCAGGGACAAGCGCGGATGCGCGCCAGATTGAATAAGACGCGCATCTGGATGTTCGGGATCGACCGCTAAACTGGGATCGCCAAACAGCCCGACGCCTTGGTCTGCCAAAAGGAATGTCGCGATCTTCCACGCCAATGTGGCCTTGCCCACACCGGGCGGGCCTGTGATCAGCCACCCCGAATGCATGCGACCCGCCGAGAATGCCTCTAGAAAATCAGCCTCTGCCCTGCCTTGACCAAACAACGTTTGGGTTTCCCGTGGATGCGGGGCACCCGCGATTCGGTCAGGCTCTGGGATATCATCATCGCTCATGCGTGGGCCGCGATTTCGCTGGCGATCTGTTCGGGGGTGCGGTTGCCGTCGATCAGAACACAGCGGTCCGGGTTGGCATGGGCCAAGGCAAGGAAACCGTGGCGGAGCGTTTCCTGAAAAGGCAGACCGAAGTCCTCAAACCGGTCTTCGCCGGATTTGCGGGCCAAACCGCGAGCCAAGGCCATGGCCGGATCCATGTCTATAATGAAAGTAAGGTCCGGTTCACGCCCGATCATCAGCGTATGCAGCTTATCGACCATGCTACGTAAATCGCCGCGTGTAGCACCCTGATAGACGCGGGTACTGTCGGCAAAACGATCTGAGACAACTGTCTTTCCGGCGGCTAACGCCGGTTCGATCGTCTTTTCAAGGTGGTCGCGGCGTGCAGCCGTGAACAACAAAATCTCGGTCTCGGGGGACCACCGATCAGGATCACCGGTCAGCAACAATTGCCGGATTTCTTCGGCACCCGGACTGCCACCCGGTTCGCGGGTCAGGATTACGTCTGCTCCCTGCCCCTGCAGATGTTCCGCAAAACGGCGCGACTGCGTGGACTTTCCCGAACCATCGATACCTTCAAACGTAATAAAGCGCGGTTTGCTCATGCGCCTTCTGCAGCCTCTTCGCCGCTTGCGGGTCCAAACTTGCCCCATAAGACCAAAGCGGCAGTACGCATACGCGTGGCAAAGCCACCACGGGCCACATCATTTTCGGCAATGAGAGGGATGCGTTTTTCGGGTAAATCGGCAAGGTTGATGACAAGTTCACCCAACTGCTGGCCTGCTGTGATTGGTGCCTCAATCGGGCCGTTGTAGACAACCTCGGCGGTGATATCTTCTTGGTTCAAGACAGGTACCAAAAGCGACAAATCCTCTGCAACAGTCAGCCCAACAGTCAGCATTGCACCCATCCAGACGTCTGCGCTTGCAATGCGTGCGCCTGCGGTGGCAACATCGGTTTGGGCAAACTGACGAAAGGCCCAGTTGATGATTTTGACAGATTCTTCTTGCCGAGCCTGACGGGTATCCAAGCCTGTTATCACCCAAATGACCCTGCGGTCACCCTGCTTGGCAGATCCGACCAAACCAAAGCCAGCCTCTTCTGTGTGTCCGGTCTTAAGGCCGTCTGCGCCCAATCCCATAGTCAACACAGGGTTGCGGTTGGATGAATTAGACGGGACACGCCCGTCAAACGGGAAATCAGTTTCGGCAAAAAGCGGGTAGAATGTCGGAAAATCATTGATCAAGCGATTGGCCAAGATACCAAGGTCTTCCATCGACATCCGGTGGCCGACAGCAGGCCAGCCATTCGAATTGGCAAAGTTCGAATTCATCATGCCCATTTGACGGGCGCGATCCGTCATCAAGCGGGCAAAGCCCGCCTCTGACCCGTCCGGCGACAAAGCTTCGGCTAAAACTGCACTTGCATCATTGCCGGATACGACAATCACGCCGCGCAGTAGATCTTCGACAGACACGCGATCTGTCGTGTCTAGAAACATTGATGACCCGCCATAGCTGGCGGCATGAGTCGAGACGGGTAGCAACTCGTCAATCAGCAACCGCCCATCAGCGACCGCCTCAAACGCCATGTAGATCGTCATCAACTTTGACATGGATGCAGGCGGCAGTGGCTCTTGTGCGTTCTTTGACAAAAGGACGGTGCCTGTTGATTGATCAAAAATATAGGCTGCGTTGGCGTTCGTCTCGAAAGCATGTATCGCGGCTGGCGCAACCGTCAAGCAAACCGCCAGAGCTAAACCGCGCAATGTCTTAAAACACATGGGAAAGTCCTTTTCGATAAGTCTTATTCACTGTCCGCTATGACAAAAGCATCAACAAACCCCAAGGCTTTGAGCTGGGCAATAACGCCTGCGTTCAACATTGGGCCCGCAACGACCAGCCATACTGTGCGACCTCCCATCGTTTGAGGGGTCACCTCTGCGGCGATGCCCGCGGCCGTAATATTTGCAACAGCATTGTTGGCGTTCGCCTCGACGCTGTAGACGCCAACCTGAGCACGCGGTCCATCGATAGGGGCTGTGGCGGGGCTAAGGACCTGTGACACATCGACAACGTCAGCGGCCTCGGACGCTGTATCTTGAACAGCATCGGTTGCGGCAAGTGCCGTTTGTTCAATTGTCGCGGTTGCGGCTTCGACCGCAGGAGGCAGTTCGACGGTGATAGCGGTTTCGGCCACTGCGGGCGCAAGTGCTGCGGTCGCAACACTGTCAGACGCTACTGGTGATCCCTCGACTGCGGTTTCGGGGACCGGTGGGGCAATCACTTCGACTTCTTCCCTGCGCAAGACTACAACATTCATCTCTGTCGGAGCACCCGGCAATATACCTAACGCATCAGCCGCGTCCGAGGAGACTTGCAGCAATGGGCCGGGGTTCTCGCGTTCACGACGGAACAAGGCACCTGTTATTTCGCGTCCTGTTTCAGCGTTGCGGATCAAGACACGCTCTGGATTTTGTGCATCGGGGTGCGCGACCCAGACACCGCCCAGTGATGGACGCCCGTCCCAAATGCCGCGATCAGTCACTGCGAAAACATCTGGCCGCTCGACATCACGTTCGGTGCGGAACTGGTTTGGCGCGTTTACCGCCAAGATTGGTGCAGGTTCGCTGCTTTGACCTACAGACGGCAATGCAAATTCGCCGTTCTCATCACAGGCGGCCAGTCCCACAACTGCGATACATACCAAAGCGACGAGCCGCGCTGCCGGTGTTCTAGATGAATTACCCATAATACTCCGCCCCTCAATTTGTGCCCAGCATTTAAAGGGCAACAAGCCTTTATAGGCCATTATTGTTACTATGCGATGCTGCATTCTTTTGCCTGAAAAACAGCCAAATCAGCCCATGCCACCGCATTTTTCCAAAGATAGCGCCCGAGCGCGTGATTTGGAAGGCTCATAGAAAAATTGTCTGCGGATATCCCCAAGGAGCGAACGTGCTTTTCGAATCAGAAACGACACGCTAAGAGGTCCACGTCGGAGGAGTGGCAGAGTGGTCGAATGCACCGGTCTTGAAAACCGACGTAGGTGAAAGTCTACCCAGGGTTCGAATCCCTGTTCCTCCGCCACCATACATATTTATTGGTTTTCAATGGGTCGCCTTGGGCCGCATTTTTCTTTTATTTACAGTGCCTTCATATATATCCTCCATTGCATTAAGTTTCTTTCGATGATGCCTATATTAGTTCCTTGAGTGGTATAAAACGTGGTATTTACTGATGGCACTATCTGGCAAGCTAACAAAGAGGTTGGTCGAACACCTTGGTCCCGGGCGTCACGGAGATGGTGGCGGCCTCTATCCAAGTACAACAACAGCAAGTTGATCTGTCCCTCTACTGCAATCAAGAATGGGCGCATCGGTGACGATGCGCCCATCTATTGGGATTAAGATTTCGTTCCCGTTTACAGGGTTGTGCCTTAGGCTAGGACGATGTTCGACGCGCTTTCGCGACCGTCGCGCCCAGGCTCGATATCAAAGGTCACTTTTTGGTCGTCATTCAGACCGGTCAGACCAGCCTGCTCAACGGCAGAAATATGCACGAATACGTCTTTGCTGCCGCCATCGGGAGCAATGAACCCAAAGCCTTTTGCAGTGTTAAACCATTTGACGGTGCCAGTGGCCATCGTCGTTCTCCTTTAAGAAACTGCCCACAGGATGCGGCAGATAGGCCTAGTTCATACAAGATCGAAACATTGAATCAAAGGACAGTGTTGGCACTTAAGGGGCGGACGGCTCATACCGGACTTTCACCGAAGCTTCAGAATGCTGTGGTGCGGCCAGTCATTCAGGACATTCTTTGGCCGCGCAACATACAACCCTGCAGTGCAGTGCACCCTGTTCCAGCCTTTGAATTCAGGGGCTGTGGACGATGTCGGAATGTACTAGATACTGAGGAATATGGGCATTTGTGCTCTTATGGGGTCGAAAATGAATAGAGTTTGAAGCAGGTGGCAGCAGAGCTCCGCGTTGATTTTGTAGAAGGAGCAGTTGCACATCGCCTTCGGTTCGGTGGTGGTCGTGGCCAAGATTTGGCGAAGGCTATGGGGCTGAAGGCGGGTAAAACGCCAATGATCGTTGACGCAACAGCAGGATTGGGTCGTGACTCGTTCCTTTTGGCGTCCTTGGGTGCGCAAGTGATTTTGATCGAGCGTTCCGAAAGAATGCATGAATTGTTGGTGCAAGGTATGAACCGCGCGGCGAGACAGGGTGGCCAGTTTCGCGAAATCATCGGCCGTATGACTCTCTTAAAGGGAGACGCCAAGGATTTGATCCCTGAGTTGTTCAGCGAAGCGATCTTGATTGATCCAATGCATCCTGAACGGAAAAATTCAGCGTTGGTGAGGCAAGACCTTCGTCTGGTTCGAGAAATTGTCGGCAGTGACGATGACGCTGCTGATCTCGTGCGATTGGCAATCAAACATGCGCGTAAGCGGGTCGTTCTGAAATGGCCTGCTAAGGCCGATCCGATTGAAGGCGTTCCAACATGCACACACCAAATTCGAGGCAAAACAACACGATATGATGTGTTCATGATCGAATAAGAAAGGCACCGTCTTCTAACTGCAGTTTCAATCTCAGCACTTTGGGCTTCATGAAAAAGAACCTAATGACCGCTTTCCAGATTTGATCGATCAAGTTTCGCGCTTGCAACGAACTTCCGCTTTCCGCCCTAAGTGGTCATTTCTGCTTAGTGCAGCATGAAACACTTTTGAGTCGGAACTGCCACTCGCTGTAAGAAACACCAACGTCTGCTGTGGGCCGGTTGTTCTATTAAAGCTCGCTCAAGCTGCACCCTAGGTTCAGGACTCATAACCAGAATATGTCGGTTGCAGCGAGGGCGATTGCTGACAGGAATACTTTGGGACATCGGTCGTATCGGGTTGCGCCGCGTCGCCAGTCATTGAGCCTGCCAAACATGCGTTCGATCCTGTTGCGGCGTTTGTAACGGCGCTTGTCGTATCAAACGGTCTTATTGCGTGACTTGCGACCAGGGATACAAGGCCTTGTGCCCCTGTCGGCGAGCAACCATTCCGCATCCGGTAAACCGCTCAGCAAAGCCGCCGCACCGGTGTAATCGCTGACCTGACCGGCGGTTATGAAGAAGCGGATTGGGCGACTGCTGGTGTCAGCGACAGCATGCAATTTGGTGTTCATGCCGCCCTTTGTCTGACCGATTAGGCGTCTACGCCCCCCTTTTTAAGCCCCAGGCTTGAGGCAGTGCGGTGCGCTTTGAGGTAGGTCGCATCGATCGAGATGG
>JBLHTS010000031.1:0-18414 GCA_047627695.1 Yoonia sp.
CTTTATGGAAAATTGCGCCAGCTGTCACGGTGCGGATGCCACGGGTGGTGGCGACGCAGGACGCGATCTGGCCACAGCGCCGCCCGATCTGACGATGATTGCCATGCGCAATGGCGGTACATTTCCGACCGATCAGGTGATGAGCACGATTGACGGGCTTGATCGCGGGGCGCATTTCAGCGCGGCCATGCCAGAATTTGGCGCAGGGGATCTGGGTGAAACCATTATCGTTGAAAACGAGGGGCTTGGTACCCCTGTGCCAATGAAGCTGCTGATGCTGACAGAGTATCTTGAGAGCATCCAAAAGTAACTCTGGTTGACAATTGCGTGACAACGCGCCTTGCGTGGTTTCTTGCTGCGGCGCGTGGGATAGGTCTGGGGCAACTCAAATAGGATCTTGCCATGCGCCTGCTGCTCTTTACCGTTCTTGCACTCACCACTGCGGTAACCGCGACCGCTGGACCTGTCAGTTTTACGAACGACTGGAAAGAACAGCGTCTGTCGCTGTTCAGTTCCAATGACTACACTTTTGGCCAAAACCTTGGGCTGGTGTCGCAAGGATCGGTGTCGATTGCTTGGTCCCGTGTGGGTCGCAGCGACTGGGGTACAGACGGTGCCACATGGAGTTGGAAAGTTGATCAATCGGTGCCGCCGACAGACCTAAGCCTCAAGGGCGGGGATGATCGCAATATCTCGCTTTACTTTGTCTTCGTCCCGGAAAATCTGGCGCCGGGGCTTGAGGGCGTGAATATTCTCAGTTTGTTGGGCAATGAAGACGTACGCATCGTTCAATATGCTTGGGGCGGCAATCATGCACGCGGTCAAGTGATCCCGTCGCCTTACGGCCCGCAAGGGCAGGGGGTGACCATTGCACTGCGTCAAGCCAGCACTGGATCATTTAGCGAAAGCGTCGATCTGGCGGTGGATTACGCACGCGCCTTTGGCGACGAAAAAGGGGCTCTGGTGGGTTTGGCTGTGTCTGGCGATAGTGACGACACCGACAGCGTGATCCGCGCTGCTATAGAAAATTTAACCCTGCGTTAGACGATTGACTTGCATCAACACGGTGTTGGGTTTGCGCGTCTAGGGTGACATCATCATTCATGATGGAGGACAAGATGCGCGCACTACCTTTCATTTTTTCGCTGGTACTGGGCCTGCCTGCAATGGCGCAAGATGCACAACAGGGCGAAGCGATCTTCGGGTACTATTGTGCAACGTGCCATGGCAGTGATGCAACGGGGAACGGGCCGATGTCGCCGTCGCTTGTGGTGCGGCCAACTGATTTGACGGCACTTAGCTTCCAGAACGGCGGCGTTTTTCCAACGACGCGCGTGGTGATGCGCATTGATGGGCGGGACCCGCTGGTCAGCCACGGAAGCATGATGCCGGTCTACGGGGATTTCTTTGCCGGAACAGATGTTATGACCAAAACAGAAGCAGGCCAGCCTGTGTTGACGTCACAACCGATTGTTGATCTGTTGGCCTATCTTGAGCGACTGCAACAAAAGTGAAGCAAACTGCGTTTCGGGTGTTGTGCCAGCGATTTCTAGAATCAATTTGCGTTTGACCGCGTCCGTGAACTTTGGCCCGCCGATGATGTTTTCCTCGTAGGTGTTTGATCTCATGGTTTAGGTATGCCGGGGCCGCGCCTTACGTCGGTTCGCATAATTTTCCCATTTTTGAAATTTTATTTCACTTTTTGAAAAAAGCAATTCACTGATAAAATAAGAATTTATTTCTAAGTGGTCTTTTGAAAGATACTTTCAAAAAAATTGAGCGGGCAACCAACCTCTGCCAAACCATGATCAATCCAATGGAGGAACAGACCAAAAATTTTTAGAACCCAGTATAAATCGACGACCCAACGAATATTCTCGAGGTTTTCCACGCAGCAGGCGCCGTTGCTTTGGGATATTTTTTACGGGCCTGCAATATAACTGCTTACAGTTTGACAAAATTCGTGGATAGTATCTGCTCGTCCTACGTCGAGGGAGAAGAGGTTAGGGTGCGTATGCGGGGAGGCATGCAAGCTCTCTGTCAGCGGCATGATCTATATCATGTCATTTTCATTCTTCATTGCGTTACACGAGGTCTACGGACCTAAAACGAACTTATGACAGCATGGTGGTCGCATGTTGTTGTGTGAAATCTTGACCCTCACGCCCCTTCCGAGGGCGATATTCTGGGAGGAATATTTATGAAGAATAAAGTAATGGCAGCGGGCCTTGCTGCAGCAATGGCAACCGGTGGCGCGGCGCAAGCGCAAGAAGTCTTCGAGATGACATCTGCCTTCTCGCGTAACCTGCCAATCCTTGGAACCGCCGGTGTGGACTATGTTGAAAAGATCAACAGCATCTCCCGCGAAGTCGAGTTCGAGCATTTCGATCCCGGAGAGTTGGTTCCAACATTGGAAGCGCTTGATGCTGTGTCCAGTGGTTCCGTTGACGCAGCTTATACAACTGCTGGCTATTGGCAGGGTAAGATCAAATCTGCGTCGCTTTTTGCGGCTGTGCCATTTGGACCAGAAGCCGGCGAATTCCTTGCATGGATGCTTTATGATGACGGCCACGAGTTGTTCCAGCGCATGTATGACGAGAACGGCTATAACGTAAAAGTTCTGCCTTGCGGGATCATCGCACCAGAAACTTCTGGTTGGTTCAAGACTGAGATTAAGACATTGGCGGACCTTGAAGGTCTGAACATGCGCTTCTTCGGTCTGGGTGCTTTAGTGATGGAGCGTCTTGGCGTATCCACATCGTTGCTGGCTGGTGGCGACATCTTCCCTGCACTTGAGCGTGGCGCGATTGATGCGACAGAATTCTCCATGCCGCTGATCGACCAGCGTTTGGGCTTTTACAACATTGCATCCAACAACTACTTCCCTGGCTGGCACCAGCCTGCGACAATGTTTGAACTGCTGATCAACAAAGATCGCTGGGATGACCTTGATGAGTTCGCTCAGAATCAGATCGAAATCGCATGCTTGGCCAACATCACAACCAACTACGCCGAAGGCGAAGCGCTGAACTATGCAGCGATGATTTCGAACGAAGAAGAAAATGGTGTGACAAACCGTATCTGGCCCGACGAAATGCTCGAAGCTTTTGAAGCATCATGGGCTGAAGTTGCTGGTGAACTGGCCGCAGAAGACGAGTACTTCAAGCTGGTTTGGGACGATCTGCAGGAATTCCGTGCTGGATACAAAGTCTGGTCCGACAGCATCTACCTGCCACGTCCACGTAACTAAGCAGTTGCTTTAAAATCAATCTAAAGGGGGCGGATTATGTCCGCCCCCTTTGTCTGCACGATGCGTGTTACTCAAAAGGACTCTCCCGTCATGGATAAAACTGAAGAGCTTGTCGCGGTATCGGACCCCGGTGAAATCGGGCGCGAATATCATAATCGCGGCGATCGCTTTGTGGTGTTTATGTCGAATATTGCCGCTTGGCTTTTTCCGATTCTGATGCTCGCCATCTCTGCCCAAGTAATCTTGCGCAACAGCGGTATGAACCAAGCTTGGCTTGATGACCTCCAGTGGTGGCTTTATGGCATGGCTGTTTTGATGGGCGTTGGCTATGCGGTCACAACCGACAGCCATGTGCGGGTAGATATCCTTTACGACAATTTCCCTAAAGAAAAGCAAACCCGGATCAATCTTTTTGCCATTGGGTGGCTCTTCCTTCCTTTCATCATTCTGTCTTGGGATGTGACCTTTGACTATGCTCTGGGATCTATCCGCGCGGACGAGGGCTCAAATAGCCCCAACGGCCTGCACAACTTGTGGATACTCAAGACTTTCATGAACGCCTCTTTCGTCTTTATCGCGATTGCTTGTTGGTCTGCGATCATGCGGAACCTTTCGCGATTGCATACGCCGAGACTCTGGCGGCAACTTTGGGCCACATTTCCCGGAACCTTCTTGCTGATCAACCTCGCGATTTATTACGGTCTTTACGGCGTCGCATCAGTCTTTGCTGAGGACGGCGCTAGCAGCCGTGATATCAGCCGAGGCCCTTTGTTCGGGTCGATCGAGTTTGGCAACTATGAATTGACGTATACCGTCATCGCAGCCTTGATCATCACCCCAACTCTCGTCCTTGTCCTGCGCGCCGTGGACCCTTCCAGCAAGACTGAGGCGTAAAAAAATGCTGCCATTTATTGGACAATTCCTAACCCTGAACGAGGTGGCGGTGATCGCCATGTTCATCACCTTTATCTGGATGCTGTTTCGCGGCATTCCGGTGGCGATGGCCCTTGTTGGCGTCAGCCTGGTGTTTGTGATCATCGCAGAGTTCTTTTTGGACCCTTACCGTAGTTTCTTTCGCGAGATTATCGAATTTGACCGCACAGGCATCGACTATCAAAGGCTCGGCGCACTCTCGAGCCGGATTTTTGGCAGCACGGTACAGAACCCCGTTCTGGTAGCCTTGCCGATGTTTATTTTCATGGGCCTGATGCTGGATCAATCCGGCGTCGCACAGCGCATGATGTATGCCATGCAAAAGCTGTTTGGCGGTCTGCGTGGTGGTCTGTCTTTGACCGTTCTGCTGATTGGTATCATTTTGGCGGCTTCAACCGGTGTGATCGGCGCATCCGTGACCTTACTGGGTGTGATGGCGCTGCCTGCGATGATGGCGCAAAACTATTCTAAACCGATTGCGACCGGCACGATTGCGTCAGCAGGTACGTTGGGAATTCTGATCCCGCCGTCCATTATGTTGGTGATTATGTCCGACCAGTTGGCGATCAGCCTTGGCGATTTGTTCATGGGCGCTTTGTTCCCGGGTTTGATCTTGGGCACACTTTATATCGTGTTTATCGTCGTTTACGGCCTGATCAAACCTGATGCGATGCCTGTGCCCGAGAAAACAGAAGAGGTCGGGTGGCCCGTCGTAAAAGAGGTTCTACTGGCCGTTATCCCGCCGATGTTCCTGATCTTGTTGGTCCTTGGTTCGATCTTTGCCGGTATCGCCACCCCCACAGAAGCCTCTGGTTTGGGTGCTTTGGGTGCGACGCTTTTGGCTTTGTTCAACCGGCGACTGAACATGAAAGTGCTGCGCGAAGTGAGCCGTTCCACGCTGAACACGGCCGGTTACATCGTCGGTATCTTCTTGGCTGCGAACTTCTTTGCTTACATCCTGCGCCGCTATGGCGGTGACGAGATCATCGAAGGCCTTGTCCTATCGGTGTTTGATGATCCGTACATGATTATCTTGTTTATCTTGTTCATCGTCTTCTTGTTGGGCTTCCTGTTGGATTGGATCGAGATCACAATCATCATCATGCCGTTGATGCTGCCGATCATTCAGGGTCTCGGCATTGAGGCGGACATCCCGGGATTTAACCAAGTGGCACAGCCCGTTGTGACATGGTTCGCGATCCTTGTGGCTGTAACCTTACAAACTTCGTTCCTAACGCCTCCTGTGGGCTTCGCACTGTTCTACCTCAAGGGCGTGTGCCCTCCGGGTGTGACGATCGGCGACATCTACAAAGGCGTCATCCCGTTTGTTTTGCTGCAGCTCTTGGGTCTCTTCATCGTGTTCGAATTCCCGGCTATTGTGACATGGCTGCCCTCGGTGGCTTACGGTGGCTAAAAAAGGAAAATCGGCAATGATCCTGCGCCCTTTGAATATTGACCCAAGCAAGTGTTTTATCGCAGGCGCTTGGGTCAATTCCATCGGGCAAGAGGTCTTGCCACTTTTGAATCCGTCTGACGGGACGGCATTATGCCAGATCGCAAGGGGCAAATCTGCTGATATCGATGCAGCCGTTCACGCGGCTGACGCTGCCCTTGCGGGCGCATGGGGAAAGGCCACAGCGGCAGAACGCGGCAGGCATTTGGCCACCATCGGACGCGCGGTGCTGACCCATGTGGATGAGCTGGCAAAGCTTGAGGCGATGGATGTTGGCAAACCACTGGCCCAAGCCCGTGCCGATGTTCTGGCACTGGCCCGCTATCTGGAATTCTACGGCGGTGCCGCTGACAAGGTACACGGTGAAACGATCCCCTATCTGGACGGCTATACAGTCTACACGCTGCGCGAACCGCACGGTGTCACGGGGCATATCATCCCGTGGAATTACCCCATGCAGATCATCGGCCGCTCTGTCGGAGCTGCCTTGGCCATGGGTAACGCGTGCGTGCTGAAACCCGCAGAAGAGGCCTGCCTGACAGCATTGGCCTTCGCAGAGATCGCGCATCAAGCAGGTTTGCCTGCAGGCGCGCTGAACGTTGTGCCGGGGCTGGGGGCAGAGGCGGGCGCTGCCCTGTCCGCGCATAGAGGCGTGCACCACATCTCCTTCACGGGTTCTGTCGGGGTCGGTAAAATGATCCAAGCTTCAGCAAGCGACAACGTCGTGCCGGTCACGCTCGAATTGGGGGGGAAATCTCCTCAAGTTGTGTTTGATGATGCAAATATCGACACCGCTTTGCCGTTTTTGGTGAATGCGGGAATACAAAACGCGGGGCAGACCTGTTCGGCCTCGTCGCGCATCTTGGTGCAACGTGGAGTATATGATCAGGTAGTGGCGGCTATGGCGGCGCGGTATAACACACTGCGGGCGGGACCTGCCTTGGACAACTTTGATCTGGGACCGTTGGTATCGTGGCGCCAAAAGGAAATTGTCGAAGGTTTCATCGCCAAAGGTGCGGATCTGACCTGTGCAGCGCGTGGTCAGATTGTCGACGGTGCACCAAGTGGGGGGGCCTATGTCACGCCCACATTGTTTGCTGACGTTCCACCCGATCACACATTGGCACAAGATGAGATCTTCGGCCCAGTGCAAGTCATCATCCCTTTCACGGACGAGGCCGAGGCCATCGCAATCGCCAATGGCACAGCGTTTGGGCTGGTCGCGTCTTGCTGGACAGAAAACGGAGCGCGGCAGATGCGTATGGCGCGAGCTTTGCGGGCTGGGCAGGTGTTCATCAACAACTACGGCGCCGGCGGCGGGGTCGAATTGCCCTTCGGTGGCACTGGCCTGTCAGGGCACGGGCGTGAGAAGGGTTTCGAGGCGCTTTACGGCTTTTCGACGCTTAAGACGGTCGCAGCGTTTCACGGCTGACTGTTCGCTAGGCGCGAAGCGCAGACCAGTTTGTCGGCATCACAGGCGTCAGCGCGAGCAGCTTTTGCGTGTACGCCGCCTGAGGGTTCGTAAACAACTTTTCGGACGCGTTGATCTCTTCGATTTGACCGTTTCGCAACACGGCGGTGTCGTCGGCCATCTGCCTGACAACCGCCAAATTATGGCTGATGAAAAGGATGGTCAGCCCGAATGTAGACTGTAAATCTTTAAGAAGGTTCAGGATTTCAGCTTGAATGGACACATCCAACGCCGATGTTGGTTCATCGCAGATCAAAAAGCGGGGTCGTGCAAGAAGGGCGCGAGCAACGGCAATGCGCTGTCTTTGTCCGCCAGAAAACTGATGCGGATATTTATCAATCGCGTCGGGTGCCATGCCAACAAGATCTAGCATTGCAGCGGCCAATTTCGTCCGCTCTTGGGCGCCTTGGACCAATCCATAAAACCACAGTGGCTCTGACAGAATTGCGCCGACCCGATGACGGGAGTTCAGGCTGGAGTAGGGGTCTTGAAACACCATTTGGATCAACTGCCGCGACGGGTGGTGCCGATTGCGGGATTTGCCACCGGGGAGATCTAGACCGCCAAGCGTCATCGTGCCGCCTGATGGTTTGATCAAACCTGTGATTGCCTTGGCCAAAGTGGATTTGCCTGATCCGCTTTCGCCTACTAATCCCATGATCGATCCCGGCGGGACCTCAAGACTGACGTCTTGCAGTGCGATGTAAGGGGCAGGTTTGCGAAAGATAGAGATGCGCGGGCCTGCAAAACGCACGCAGATGTCTTTTAGCGACAACCCCATTGGTGCGTGCTGCTGCCCTTCCAGCAGCCATTTTTCGGCCGCGTTGCTGATGCCCGCAGTTGCCAGCGTATGCCCTTCCTCTGCGGGGACGCGGAACCGATCAATCCGGCGGTCAAGCGGCGGCACCGCATCCATCAGGGCGCGCGTGTAGGGTTGGGTTGGTGCGCCAAGAACCTGTGCGGTTTCACCGGTTTCGACGACACGTCCTTGGCGCATCACGGTCACGCGGTCAGCGATTTGGGCGATGACGCCAATGTCGTGAGTGATCAGCATAAAGGCAATCTTGCGGTCCTTTGCCAGCCGCCGGATCAGGTCAAGCACTTGCGATTGCACTGCGACATCCAGCGCCGTTGTTGGTTCGTCTGCGATGATCAGTTCGGGATCAGTACAAATTGCCAAAGCGATCACGACCCGCTGCCGCATCCCGCCAGAGAACTGATGCGGGTAGGCCTTGATACGTTTGGCCGCGTCCTTGATCCCGATTTCTTCTAGCAGATCAACGGCGCGTTTGTGGGCTGCTGCATAGCTGACGTCGGAATGAGCTTGGATCGTCTCGATCAGTTGGTCATCGATGGTCATGAGAGGGTTCAGGCTGGTCTGCGGGTCCTGAAAGATCATGGAAATGCGGTCGCCCCGCATGGCGTGTGCCTGATCTTCGGTCAGTGTCCGCAAGTCTGTGTCGTCCAAGGTAAGCGTGCCGTTTGCGATATACCCCGGTGCAGATAACAGTCCGATGACGGCTGCACCCACTGTCGATTTACCAGCCCCGCTTTCCCCGACCAGCCCGTGGATTTCGCCTGGAGCAATGGTCATGTCAACGTCCGTAATAGCGCTGAAATCGCCAAAACGAGAGGGGAACTTTACAGTAAGGTCTTTGATTGTCAGCATCTAGCGCAGCCTTGGGTTAAAGACGTCGCGCAGGAAATCACCAAGAATGTTGATCGACACGACAAGGGCCACAAGAAAAAGCGTGGGGATCCAAAGGATCCACCATTCGCCAGACAACAGAAATTGCATTCCAATGCGGATCAGCGTCCCAAGGCTGGGGCTGTCTGCGGGCAAACCGATGCCAAGAAACGACAAGGTTGCCTCTAGCAGGATTGCGGACGCCAAATCGACGGTCATGATCACCAGAAGTGGGCCCAGAATATTCGGCAAGATATGCACAAACATCACGCGCAACGGGTGTTGGCCCATCATGATCGCAGCCTGCACATATTCTTTGTTCATCTGAACAAATGTAGATGCGCGCGCTGTGCGGGCGAAGTTCACCCAAAGTGACAAAGCAATTGCGAGCGTCAGGACCGCCACGCGCAAATCTTGCTGCATCGCTGCGGGAAGTATACCGCGTGCAATGCCATCAATCAAAAGCGCCGTCAGGATCGCAGGAAGGGCCAGTTGCACATCTGCAATCCGCATGACGACGGCATCAAAACGGCCGCCGTAATAGCCCGCAGCTAGCCCAAGTCCGACCCCTAGCACCGCTGCAATCGTCAAAGCGGACAGACCGATCACCAAAGACAGCCGTGCGCCATAAAGTATTGACGAAATCATATCGCGCCCTTGATCGTCGGTGCCAAGCAGGAATTTGGGGTTCGCCCCGTCTTCCCAGACGGGCGGCAAAAGCCCGTCGAAGAGGCTAAATGACGACAGATCATACGGGTTCACAAGCGCCAGCCAAGGCGCTAGAACCGCACCCGATACAATCAGGAATGCCACAAATGCCGCCACAATCGCCGCAGGCGAATGCACGAAAAGCCACAGCCCTTCGTAGCGTTTGACGAACGCAATCATTGCACGTCCCTTATCCGCAAACGCGGATCAATGGCCACGTAAAGCAAATCAACAATCAGGTTCACGAGCACAAAGAAAAAGGCAATAACGACGAGATAGACGCCCATCACAGGGATATCGACAAATCGGATCGATTCCAGAAAAAGCAGGCCCATTCCGGGCCATTGAAACACGCTTTCGGTCACAATCGAAAACGCGATGACTCCACCAAACTGCAGGCCAATGATCGTGATAACGGGCACCATCGTGTTTGCTAAAGCATGTTTATAATGCAGTTTGCGCATTGGTACGCCGCGCGCCATCGCAAACCTGATGTAGTCCGATCGCATGACCTCCATCATCTCTGCCCGCACAAGGCGCATGGTCAGGGTCAGCTGGTAGACACCCAGCGTGATCGCGGGCAGCAAGAGGGCGCGCCAACCTTCGACCGTAAAGAGCGAGCTTTCCCAGCCACCGATTTGCACCGTGCCGCCGCGCCCGAAGGTTGGCAACCAGCCCAGCTGGACCCCAAAAATGAAAATAAGCATGATCCCGATAACAAATGTCGGAATTGAAACCCCCACGAGGGTCGTCATAAGAATGGTTTGGGCAGCGATGCCGCGCGGACGCAGGGCAGTATAGACGCCTGCGGGCACCCCCACGACCAGCGATATGATTAAGGCTACCACACCAAGCTCTAGGGTAGCTGGAATGCGCACCGCGATCATCTCTGCCACGGGCTGCCGTGTGCGGTAGGAATAGCCGAAATCGCCGCGCAACAGATCAGCTGTAAACCGACCAAACTGCAGAATGAAGGGGTCATTCAGACCCAAATCTTCGCGCAAGCGCTCTTGATCTTCAACGGATGTTTCGACGCCGGTCATTTGGGTGATCGGATCACCCACAAACCGAAACAGGGAAAAGGCCAAAAAGGCGACGGCAAGCATCACAAAGACGGATTGAACTAGCCGCTTGAGGATAAAATAAACCATCGCCTTTTTGTGTTTCTATCAAGGCTTAATTCACGGTCACCCAACGCAGCATGAAGAAGTTGTCGGCCCGCTGTGTCAGATCAACATTGTCTTTTGCAGCCCAAATCAAAGGCTGTGTATAAAGTGGGATATAAGCCACGTCAGCTTGGGTGATCGCAACCACCTCATCAACCATGGTTTGACGGGTCTCGGGATCAATTTCTTGCTGAATAAGCGGCAGCAGCGCGTCTACGCGCTCATTTGAATAGTTGCCGAAATTCCAAGACCCAAGGCGCTTTTCATCGTCCTGACTGTGTAGCAAAAAGCGGATCGGATGCTCCATATCGAATGTGCCCGGGGACCAACCCAAGAGGAACATATCAAAGTCGTCTTCGCGTAGCTGCGGCCAGTAATCACGCACCGGTCCGGTCGAAAGCTCTGCATTTAGTCCAACTGCTGCAAACATAGATGCGGCCGCGCGGCACAGCGCTTCGTCGTTGATGTAGCGGTCATTGGTACACTTCAGGCCAAACGAAAAGCCGTCGGGATAGCCTGCTTCGGCCAGAAGTTCGCGGGCGCGATCTGGATCATATGCAGGGCGGTTTTGGTTGGCTTCGGAATAGCCAGAGATACCGGCGGGCACCAACTGGTTGGCCGCTTCGATTTTGCCACGAAACAACACACGGTCGATTGAAACGATATCAATCGCATGCGCCGCTGCAAGACGAACGCGCGGATCGGTGAACGGGTTGGCGTCGGTCACATCTGACGAGTAAAGCAGCGTTTCATGTTCGTGGCCAAAGCCGAACATGATAACGCGGGTTTCTTCGCCTTCAAGCACCTTAAAGCCTTCGCGGTCCTCGACTTGGGCCACGTCCTGCAAAGGGATCGGTTGAATAAAGTCGATCTCGCCTGACAGAAGTGCGGCCAACCCAGTGGCCGAGTTGCCGATGGGGGTAAAGACGGCTTCGGTCAAGTTGTGTTCCGCGTCATCCCACCATGTCGGGTTCGGAACCAGCGTAGTGCGCACGCCCGGGTCGCGGTTGGCAATGGCAAAGGGGCCGGTACCATTCGCGTTCATCGTGGCAAAATTTTCTGCGTCGCGCGCAGGCAATGCCGCGTCATTTGCTTCGGTCCAGTCTTGATCAAGGATCATGAAGTTCGCGATGGAGTCCGGGAAAAGCGGGTTCGGGTCCGTTGTGACAAAGTCGATTGTGAAATCATCGACCACTCGCACGTCAGAGACTGGCGCAAACCAAGAACGGACATCTGCCGCTTCGTTTGATGCGCGTTGGTATGAGAAAAGCACGTCTGCTGCGTCAAAGACTGCACCGTTCTGGAATGTCACCCCTTCACGCAGAGTAAAGCGCCAGCCGTTTTCGTCGCTGAGTGGCGCCCATGACGTCGCCAATGACGGCTCGATCGACATATCTTGCCCGCGGCGGACAAGGCCTTCGTAGACATTGTTCAGGAATGAAAGGACGGGTGCCGAATTGACAGCATGCGGGTCCATGGTTTGTGGATCGGTGGTCGAGGCCCAACGCAGTGTCTCGGCAGACGCGCCCATCGCGCAAAATGCCAAAGCACCGCCAACGAGGACCGTGTTGCGCAAATTTGGTCGTTTCATGATCTTTCCCTTCGAAGTCAAAGCAAGCCAAGAGACTGAGTGAAAATAATCTGAGGTCAAGGTCTCATCGCACATCACGTGTATCGAATGGCGCAATCGTGAAAACAAGCGTTTGCATGCGATACGATACACCCGCCTAGCGCCACAAGCGTTTCAGACGTTGAACAGACGCGATAGTCGCCCTGAAAGTGGAAGCAAACATGCCTGAACAGAGTGATAAATATCAGGTTTTCCTGCAAAGATTGATTGCGTAGGTGCGCCTGTTGCATCAATCGCAGGAAACCATCCGCCGCGATGATGATCAATGAAATGGGCATGCGCGAACATCCAGAGCTTGCGGTACCAGATCTCGTCCTCTTGCCGCCTGTCTAGCAAGATCAGCGCAGCAACAGCCCCGATTGCTTCGGTTACGGGCCACCAAAACCGCGATCCGTCGGCGACGGATCCGTCAAAATCCAATGTGTAGGCAAAGCCACCGTTGGGCAGCCACGCATCCTGCAACGCCTGTTCGATCAGATTGCGGGCAACTGCGGGTGCATCCATTTGTGGGCGGCCACTGAGGTCCCAATGCTGCAACAGCAAGCGACCCAGTTCGAACGAATGGCCCGGTGTGGTCCCCGCAGGGCGGAACATATGATTGCCCGCATAGGCGCGGTCGATCTGCCAATCCTGCTTGTAATGCTCTGGGATGCGCCAGTTTTCGGCGGGTGCTATTTTGCTGGTGAAAAACGTCAGAATGCGCCCCGCACGGTCCAAAAACTTGGCGTCCCCTGTTGCCTCATATGCAGCCAGCATCGCTTCGACACCGTGCATATTGGCGTTCATGCCGCGGTAGGTTGAAAAAGGTGTCCAGTCGCGGTTCCATTCATCACAATAAAGGCCTGCAGTTTCTTCCCAGAAATGCTGGTCAAGAATATCGCTGATTTCTGTCAAGAGCGCGCCTGCATCAGGGTGGCCGATGTTTTTTGCGCTTGCTGCAGCGAGCAGCACAAAAACATGGCCATAAGCTAGTTTGCGCCCGTCATTGACGGTGTCTGCTTCCATCGCCCAGATAAATCCACCGTGAACGGGATCCTTGTGATGGCTGCCAAGGTAGGCCATGCCGTGATCGACGATATCACTGGCCCCAGCGTGGCCCTGCGCCATGCCAAGCGCATAGGCGTGCACCAGTCGGGTCGTTGAATGCAATTCTTGCACATCTGAATGCATAGGCTGGCCGTCGTAATCCAACTGATGAAATCCGGCGCGATCCTGCTTGCTTGCAGCAAAGAACGCGAACTGGCTTTCGCTTTGCGACTTCAACCATGCTTGATGGTCAGGATGATCAATCCAAAATCCCGACGCGTTCGTGGGGCCAGGCCGGGGGGCATGATTGTTTTGATTGCTCATGAAACGTCCTATCTGAGTTCAAGCTGTTGTGCACCAAGATCACGTCTAATTGCCAGCCAATTGGGCGCATTTGTCTTGTCGCGTTTTAATCACATCAAAGCTTGCAGCTATAGCGGTGTGCGATCGGCAAGGTTTGGCAAAAGCCGGATATTCATTTCTGAATTCGGGCTTCCTGGTTGAACATTTTGTCTTTTTCTTCGTCAGTTTGACAGCGGCTGGAAGTGAGTAAAGAAGGCGGGGCCAATCGCTCTTGTCACTGCGACTACGCGATAAGTTCACTTTGCTATCATGGCGATTTTCATGCTCTGCCTGCCGCTACGTTTCCCTGCCAGCGATCCTCTTGATCAAGAAAGCCTATTCGGCCCGCTTGAGGTAGTCCGCGATCGGCAACTCTTTGTCAGGTGCAGCAGGCAGTAACTCTGTGAAGTCCTCAAGATAATGGGTCATTGGTCATGCTTTCGTATTCGGTTCCTTGAGGGGAGACCAAGCCGCAGGACGAGCGGTGAACGGAAAGGCCAAGTGAAGCCACATATATTGATACCAACCAGCCCGAGCCGGTTGGCGAGGGGGCAACGGCGCTTAATAGTCGCCGAAATCTTGGAGATGTATATCAATGTCATTACGCTCTTGTTGCGCTGCCTTGCACAGTTCATGCTAATCGGCAGCGTCGAAATAGTCGTCCATCGGCGGGCAGGTGCAAGCTAGGTTTCTGTCGCCCCAGACATTGTCTACCCGGTTCACAGGTGGCCAGTATTTGTCTATCCTGAACGCGCCGGGTGGAAAACATCCCGTTTCACGAGAATATGGCCTGTCCCAGTCTTTCACGAGATCCTCCATTGTGTGTGGCGCGTTTTTCAATGGATTGTTTTCAGGGTCGGCGGTTCCGTTTTCAATCTCCGCGATTTCAGCCCTGATCGCGAGCATGGCGTCACAAAAACGGTCAAGCTCTGCTTTGGTTTCAGATTCCGTAGGCTCGATCATCAGCGTACCTGCCACTGGCCAACTCATTGTTGGGGCATGAAACCCGCAGTCAATAAGCCGTTTGGCAATGTCATCTACGGTGACATGGGCGCTTTCGGCGAATGGGCGCGTGTCGATAATGCACTCATGTGCGACCCGCCCTGTTGGTCCCTTATAAAGGACGTTAAACGCCCCTTCGAGCCGTTTGGCGATGTAGTTGGCGTTCAGGATCGCGACGCGTGTTGCCTGTGTTAGTCCCTCACCACCCATCATCAGGCAATACGCCCATGAAATCGGCAGTAGCGAAGGCGAGCCAAAGGCGGCTGCGGACACTGCACCTTCGCCCGATGTCGGATCGCCGGGAAGATGCGGGATCAGGTGCGTTTTGACACCAATTGGTCCCATGCCAGGACCACCGCCCCCGTGCGGGATGCAGAACGTTTTGTGCAGGTTCAGGTGGCTGACGTCGCCGCCTAAATCACCCGGGCGCGACAGTCCGACCATCGCATTCATATTCGCCCCGTCGATATATACCTGACCGCCGTTGTCATGCACGATCTTGCAAACATCGATCACAGTTTCCTCAAATACACCGTGCGTAGATGGATATGTGATCATGCAACCCGCAAGGTTATCCGCGTGCTCTTTTACCTTTGCACGAAAGTCTTCCATATCGATGTCACCATTGGAGGCCGACAACACCGGGACAACTTTCCAGCCGACCATCTGGGCTGATGCGGGGTTGGTTCCGTGTGCTGACATCGGGATAAGACAAATATTGCGGTGTCCTTGCCCATTCTCACGGTGATAACCCGCAATCGACAAAAGGCCTGCGTATTCACCCTGTGCGCCGGAATTGGGCTGCATGGAAATCGCATCATACCCGGTTACGTCACAAAGCTTGGCCGAAAGATCGTCAATCATTTCCATATAACCTGCTGCCTGATCACGGGGAACGTAGGGGTGCAAAAGCGAGAATTCATCCCACGACACCGGCATCATTTCAGCGGCGGAGTTTAGTTTCATTGTGCAGGATCCCAGCGGAATCATTGCGCGATCCAGCGCGAGGTCGCGGTCAGCTAGGCGGCGCATATAGCGCATCATCTCGGTTTCTGCGCGGTTCATGTGGAACACGGGGTGTGTCAGATATTCGGACGTGCGGACCAGCTTTTCCGGCACATGATAGTGCGGCGTATAATCCTTGTCTTCGCGGTCGATCCCAAAGGCCCGCCAGACGGCCTCTATCGTTGCGGGGCGCGTGCGTTCATCCAAGGTGATGCCAACTTGGGTGGTGCCAACGGCACGTAGGTTGATGCCTTCATCTACCGCTGATTTCATCACGGCAGCTTGCAATGGGCCAACCTCGACGGTGATGGTGTCGAAAAACGTGGCTGGGCGCACCTCAAAGCCCGCGCCTTTGATCCCTTCGGCCAGCCGCGCCGTCTTGCGGTGAATCCGTTGGGCAATCGCCTTGAGCCCTTCGGGGCCATGAAACACAGCATAAAAACTGGCCATCACAGCCAACAACGCCTGCGCTGTGCACACATTCGAAGTCGCCTTTTCGCGGCGAATATGTTGTTCGCGGGTTTGCAACGACAACCGATAGGCACGGTTGCCGTGACTGTCGATGGACACGCCAACAAGCCGACCCGGCATGGAACGGGCATAGTTTTTCTTGGTTGCCATGTAAGCGGCGTGCGGACCACCATACCCAACAGGAACGCCAAACCGTTGTGTGCTACCGACCGCAATATCGGCGCCCATCGCGCCGGGTTCCTTGAACATCGTCAACGATAGCGGATCGGCTGCAATGATGCCGATGGCTTTGGTGGCATGTAGCTTGGCTACTTCAGGGGTGAAGTCGCGCAGATGTCCGTAGGTGCCCGGATACTGGAAGATCGCGCCGAAAACGGCAGCTGCGTCCATATCATTGGGCTTGCCGACAGTGATCTCAATCCCCAAGGGCGCGGCACGTGTTTTCATCACCGAGATGTTCTGTGGGTGGCAGTTCTCGTCGATGAAAAAACCTTTGACCTTTGTCTTTGCGACCCGTTGCGCCATGGTCATTGCCTCGGCGCAAGCCGTCGCCTCATCCAGCAAAGACGCGTTTGCGATTTCTAGTCCCGTAAGGTCAGAAACCATCGTTTGAAAATTTAGGAGCGCCTCAAGCCGTCCTTGAGAAATCTCAGGTTGGTAAGGCGTGTAAGCCGTGTACCAAGCCGGGTTTTCAAAGATATTTCGCTGGATCGCAGGCGGCGTGACCGTACCGTGATAACCTTGCCCGATTAGCGAGGTTAGAACCTTATTCTTGGACGCTGTGATCTTCATGTGATGCAGCAATTCACGTTCTGACATCGGTTTGCCAAAATCAAGCGGTTTGGCCTGCCGGATCTTCGCAGGAAGCGTATCTGAAATAAGAGTATCCAGATCTTCAGCCCCCACAACTTTCAGCATCTGCGTCATTTCTGTGGGCGATGGTCCGATGTGACGTCGGTTAGCAAAGTCATAAGGCAGATAGTCTGTGGGGATGAAGGTCATGTCAGGCTCCGGGTTTTCAAGCGATAAAGGCGTTGTAAGCGGCTTCGTCCATATAGCCGTCCATCTGCGAGGGATCGGACGGCTTGATCTTGAAGAACCAGCCCGCGCCTACTGCGTCTTCGTTTGCGAGAGCAGGGTTGTCAGCAAGGGCCGTGTTGACCTCAACAATTTCGCCGTCGATCGGCGACATGATGTCGGAAGCTGCTTTGACGCTTTCGATCACAACGACTTCTTCGTCTTTTGTTACGGTGGTGCCGACTTCGGGCAGTTCAACAAAGACGATATCGCCCAATTGGGTCGTCGCATGCTCGGTAATACCCACCACGACAAGGTTGTCTTCGGGGCGCAGCCATTCGTGCTCTTCAGTGAATTTCATAGTGTTCTCCGTGTTTTAGCGTTTGAAATTTGCGGGTGTGAAAGGAAGCGATGTTATCGTGAGTGGCAGGCGTTTGCCTCTTAGCTCGCCATAGACCGTAGTGCCGATTGTGGCCTGCGCCGTCGGCACATACCCCATTGCGACTGGCCCCCCGACTGTCGGCCCAAAGCCGCCAGATGTAATATTTCCGATAGGTGTACTGTGATCAATTTGGGCAAAAAGTAGCACGCCTTCGCGCATCGGTGCGCGCCCTTCAGGCATCAAGCCAACCCTTTTTCGGGCGGCACCATCAGTCAATTCGGCCAAAATAACATCGGCGCCGGGAAATCGGCCTGCACGGTCGCTACCGCTGCGTCGCACTTTTTGGATCGCCCAATTCAGCGCAGCTTGGGTCGGTGTGGTGTCGGTGTCGATATCATGCCCATACAGGCAAAGCCCAGCTTCCAGCCGCAAACTGTCGCGCGCGCCAAGCCCGATGGGTGCGACGTCAGCGTGCGCAAGCAATTCCTTTGCCAATGCTTGGGCTTGTGCGGCGGGTACTGAAATCTCATACCCGTCTTCGCCGGTGTAGCCCGATCGCGAAACCCAGCAATCAGCACCAGCGAGCGAGAGCGTTACGACATCCATAAACCGCATGCTTGCGGCTTTCGGATCCAATGCCGAAAGTACAGCCTCAGCTGCTGGCCCTTGCAGTGCAAGCAGCGCACGGTCGGTAATCTCGGTGACTGTGACATCGCTTAGATTGGCTTTCATATAGGCAATGTCGTTGGCCTTGCAGCCAGCATTTACCACGACAAAGATGTGATCACCGCGATTGGCTAACATTAGGTCATCCAAGATGCCGCCCGCTTCGTTTGTGAAAAACCCGTACCGTTGCCGATCTTGGCCAAGC
>JBLHTS010000032.1:0-18406 GCA_047627695.1 Yoonia sp.
GATGCGCGGGTTATGCGCGGTCCGGCGCACACCTTCGATCAGCGCGGCATCAAGCTCGTCCGGCCCACGGTTCAGATCCAAAAAGGCCCGCGGCGCGTTGGCCGTCAGGAAAGGTGCGCCGTGATTTGGGGCAGTTTCAAACAGCAGATCAACATATGCATCCTCGGACGAACGGATCTCGCTTGCGTCCAGCACAGCTTGACGCAAGAAAGACTTGGGGTAGTCACGGCCGCTATGCGGGGACGCAAAAACCACACGGGTTGTACGTGACGCCGGACGGGCCAAATGATAGGCAGAACTGATCACTGATTTGTCCTTTCGCGACAATAGATAACGCGTTTTGGGAAAATTTCAAAAGGCCTTGATCCCTCCCCCGACTCCTTTTATAGACCGCACGACTGACGCGGTTTGCCCGCGTCCTATTTCGTTATAGGACGTTTGCAGAAGCAGATGACATGGATGATTAGCTCAGCGGTAGAGCACTTCGTTGACATCGAAGGGGTCACTGGTTCGATCCCAGTATCGTCCACCATGAATTCACGGGCCTTTTGGGGTCCTAACTTTAACCCAAGGCGCAATCCGCGCGCCGCGACAAGAAGGAAACGACCCAATGAAGGTACGTAACTCCCTCCGCTCGCTCAAGCAGCGTCATCGCGATTGCCGCGTCGTGCGCCGTAAGGGCCGCGTCTATGTAATCAACAAGACGCATCCACGGTTCAAAGCCCGTCAGGGCTAAGACCTGCGACAGCAGCAGTTAAAAAAGGTCGCGCCCTTCATGGACGCGGCCTTTTTGTTTTTGCAGACTGACCCTAGCCATTCCCGCCTGTCACGCGGTACGCTAGGCAAAACTGATCATTCGCAACGACAAAGGACAGTGTCCCATGGCCCCTTTCAACTTTCGACCTTCTGCGATTGCCGCCCTTCTTCTCGGTGCGGCCTCCCCTGCGTTTGCCCAAGACGATATCTGCGGCGGTGTTGGCGGCGGCGGTATTTGGGTGGGTGGCGATGAAGCCACATCAAACATCTCTGTCGTAGACACTTACCTTGAACAGATGGCATTGGTCTTGGGTGGCAACGACTATGTGTCGCTTTTCACGCTTTCCGCCCCAACAGACATCCGAATCGAAGCCGCTGGGCGCGGATCCGGCGATCCCATCATTGATCTTTTGGACACGACAGGCGGGATTATCCTGACTGACGACGATTCGGGAGGAAACGCTGCAGCGCGCGCCGAAACTACCCTTGAGCCGGGCACATATTGCATGTCGATGCGCAGCTATGATGGCGGTCCAATGACGGCCTTTGTGCGGGTTGGTCGGCAGGAACATGAACCTTTGACTGATGGTATCATAGAAACAGCCAGTGGCGCACATGGCAGCTGCGACGGCGCAACGCCATTCGGCCCGCTTGGGTCCAATGCCTCTGCATCTGTAGAAGATACACCATACTGGAGCTTTACACTGGACGCCCCGACTGCCGTCACCATAACAGCCGAAAACGAAAGTGCTGACCCGGTTATTACGCTTTATGGACCCGGCGATGAGTATATTTCCGAGAATGACGACTATGACGGTCTGAATTCCCGCATTGACCAATCCAGCCCGCTTAGTGCAGGCACGTATTGTCTTGGTGTCTCTGCACTCAATGATGATACCGCGCCTATCACAGTCAGCATCAGCGCTTTTGACCCTGAAGAGGCGCTCTTGTCGCTGTATGACCGCGGCGAAATTGCCCCACCGCTTGATGGCAGCGTCATCGTCACTGATCTTGGTGTCCTGCAATCGCGGATGCGGCAAGATGTCAAATCAAGCTCCGACGTGAGTTGGTTCAGCCTTGATATTGAAGAGGCCGGTCTGATGATTGTCGAAGCTATCAGCGGTGGCGACAACGATCCTTGGCTTATCGTATTTGACGATTTGGGCCGAGAGATCGGGCAGAACGATGATTACGGCAATGGGCTGAATAGTCTTGTCATGGCCCGCTTGCAGCCGGGGACATATATCATCGGGGTACGCCACTTTGATGGCGGTCTGGGTTTTGTCCGCCTACTGGCAGAACGCTACGTCCGCGCAGAATAACACAAAGGCCCGCTTTCAAAATGAAGCGGGCCTTTTTTTGATATCACAAAAAACTACCTCCCGATTGAATCCGCGAGCAAGCGCGCGAGCGTCGGTTGATCGACATACCCCGACGACGACAGGTTTCTTTGCGATTGATAGCTTGCGATAGCGCGGCGTGTGTTGCTGTCAAAACGCCCGTCGATATCGCCCGGATTGTATCCTAGTCCTGCAAGCCGGCTTTCTATCAAACGACGCAGAACCGGGTTGATGTTCAATGCGTCTTCCTGTTCGCGGGCCGCACGGCTGTCGATCTCGGCCGGTACATTCAGTTTGCTTTGGGCTTCTAGCGCAAAGATTCCTTCTGGATAACGCTCTAGATAGGCGCGGTAGCCAGCCTGGTCGCCGCGCGCGCCGGTTTCTTCCCAGTAGTCGCGGTCAAGACGTATTGATGCCTCGCGCGTGCGTTCTTCTTCTGCTGCAGTCTCGGCGGCGCGGCGGCTGGCTTGACCATCAATCCGGTTTATTTGGGACGCGGTCAGGTAGGCTGTCTTCGCAAAGCCGTTGCTTTGCTGCCAGTTGCGGATCGCTCCACGTGTGCCGGGTCCAAAGATGCCGTCAACGCCGCGTGTGTTAAATTCGAGCAATATCAGGTTTCGCTGGATGGCGCGCCGTTCATTGCGCGACAGGTTCAGCGCGTCCTCTATTAGTTCGGCCATCCGAATCGGATCGTTCTCGATTTGCGCAAGACGGTCGCGGGCTACAGCTGCGAAAGGGCTGCGCGGATTATCGGCCAAAAAATCACGGTAGCTATTGGCTGTGTTTGCTTCTTGGGCATCGTTCCAGGCACGCAAGCTTGGTTCGATCACAGGAACAGGACGGACGATCTGAATTTCCGAAGGCTGCATGATCAGGGTTTTGGGCTGGTAGCCAAGCGCCCGCAGACGGCGATTGCCGCGCACATAGGCCATAACGTCACCATCAGGTTCAGCTACTGCATTAATCAGCACGCCGTCTGCCATATCCGGTTCGCCGAAGATAACGGTCACACCTTGTGGCACGACCAAATCGCCAACACCTTGGCGCAAGTAGGCGCCAATCGCGTCGTCTTCACTTTGGTCATAGCCCAGAACCAGAACCGCCCGCCCTGAAGTCTGAGACATCACCCGCATCACAGTTTCGATCGACACCGCATCCCCAAGACCAAATGGCGAGGGCCTATTTGCATCTTCAGCCAAGAACCAACTGCGTGTTCCATCGGTCACAAACTGCCCCGCCAGACCCACGACCAGACGGTCCGCGTCTGTGGCGTCAGTTGCAAAACGTTCCAGCAAGCGGTTCATATCCCGTGCCGATCCATTGGCCAGAGTGCTGACAGTATACCCTGCCTCACGCAAATTATCGGCTGCATTCAACACATCCGTCCCATCGCTGACGCGGCGCAGATCATCATAGCGTTCGACACCCAACAAAAGGGCGGCATCATCTGCAATGGCGGGCATCGCCAGCACGCAAAGGGTCGCAATCAGGGGCAGTTGGCGCATGGCGCTTCTCCTTGGTTTTTCATCGCAGGAACGGCAAACACAGGCACCCCCACAGCACCAATCCTATGGCAGCGGCACCCTGCTATTCAATAGCGCGGCGTTTTTCACAGATGTGTCAGCGCAAAACTACTCTGCTGCAACCGAGGTTTCAGCCTTCACCACCTTAACCGCCGCGAACTTGAACTCGGGGATTTTGCCATAAGGATCGACCGCCGGATTGGTCAGCACGTTCGCTGCCGCCTCGACGAACGCAAACGGAACAAACACCATATCAAGCGATACCGCGCGGTCAGCCCGTGCCATGATAGTGATACTGCCGCGACGTGTTGTCAGCGTCACCATGCCACCCGGTTCAACACCCAGCTTACGAAGCGTTGAGGGGTGCAGCGAACAGTTGGCCTCTGGTTCAACTGCGTCCAAAACTTTGGAACGGCGCGTCATTGAACCTGTGTGCCAGTGTTCCAACTGACGTCCCGTTGTCATGATCATTGGATAATCATCGTCTGGTGCCTCATCCGGCGCAATGACGCTTGCGGGCGTGAATTTTGCACGGCCGTTTGTCCGCGGGAAACCGTCGCCAAACACGATCGGTTGACCTGGATCTTCGGGCGACAGCGACGGATAAGTCACCGCATTCTGGCTTTCCAAACGGTCCCACGTGATGTTGGTCAGGGACTTCATTGAGCGCGACATCTCGGCAAACACCTGTGAAGGATGCGTATAGGTCCAAGACAGACCAAGGCGTTTGGCCAGTTCCACAGTGATCCACCAATCCTCTTTTGCGTCGCCGGGTGGCGGCAAAGCAGGGCGGCCCATTTGGACCTGACGGTTAGTGTTAGTCACGGTACCTGTCTTTTCGGCAAAGGCCGACGCAGGCAGGATAACGTCTGCATAGTTGGCGGTTTCTGTAATAAAGATGTCCTGCACAACAAGATGCTTGAGTTTGGCCAGCGCATCACGCGCATGTTCCACATCAGGATCAGACATCGCCGGGTTTTCGCCCAAGATGTACATGCCGTGGATATTGCCCGCATGCACCGCGTCAAGAATTTCGGTGACGGTCAGACCTTTGTTGGGGTTGATTGTGCCTTCTTGCCAAATCTCTTGGAAAGCCGTCCGGACACCTTCGTCGCCGACAGGTTGATAATCAGGCAAGAACATCGGCACCAGACCCGCGTCTGAGGCACCTTGCACGTTGTTTTGTCCACGCAGCGGATGCAGACCCGCGCCGGGGCGTCCGACTTGGCCAGTCATCAGCGCAAGACTGATAAGGCAACGCGAGTTATCTGTGCCGTGGATGTGTTGGCTAATGCCCATCCCCCAGAAAATCATTGCGGACTTGGCGCCTGCAAAGGTGCGGGCCACATCACGCAGCATCTCTGCATCAATGCCGCAGATCGCGGACATCTTTTCTGGACTGAAGTCTGCCAAATGTGCCCTTTCGGCTTCCCAGTTTTCGGTGTAAGCGTCGATATACTGTTGATCGTAAAGCTTCTCTTCTACAATTGTGTGCATGATCGCGTTCAGCATCGACACATCTGCACCCGGACGGAATTGCAGCATATGGCTTGAGAACCGCTTGAGAGCTTGGCCGCGTGGGTCCATCACAATCAGCTTGCCACCGCGTTTAGTGAATTGCTTGAAATAGGTAGCTGCAACGGGGTGGTTTTCAGTTGGGTTCGCGCCGATCACGATGGCAACGTCCGCATTTTCGATTTCGTTGAACGTTGCGGTGACAGCGCCAGAGCCTACGTTTTCCATCAAGGCCGCCACCGAGGATGCGTGGCAAAGTCGCGTGCAATGGTCGACGTTGTTGTGGCCGAACCCTTGGCGGATCAGCTTTTGGAACAAATACGCCTCTTCGTTGGTGCATTTGGCAGAGCCGAAGCCCGCAACGCCGGTACCCCCAATGTCTTTGAGGCCGTTTGCTGCCGCGTCCAGCGCCTCTTCCCATGTCGCTTCGCGGAAGTGCGTTTGCCAGTTGCCTGGATCGACGTTCAGGCCCTTTGCCGGTGCATCATCGCGGCGGATCAGTGGCTTGGTGATCCGGTGGTCGTGGTGGATGTAGTCAAAGCCAAAACGTCCTTTGACACAGAGGCGGCCTTCGTTCGCAGGGCCATTGATGCCCTCGACGAATTTAACCTTGTTGTCTTTGATCTTAAGCGAAATCTGGCAGCCTACACCACAGAACGGGCACACACTTTGGACCTCTTTGTCGTAATCGTTGGTATCGCCCATCTGGTTTTCGTCCGTGACCGTCGCTGGCAACAACGCGCCTGTTGGGCAGGCCTGAACGCATTCGCCACAGGCCACGCAAGAGGACGCTCCCATAGGATCGTCAAAGTCGAAAACCGGATAAGCGTTGCCGCCACGACCAGCCATGCCGATGACGTCGTTCACTTGCACTTCGCGGCAAGCGCGCACGCAAAGGCCGCATTGGATGCAAGCATCTAGGTTGACTGACATCGCAACGTGGCTGTCGTCGAGCAGAGGAAGGTGGTCAGGTGTCTGCAACGGAAAGCGGCTGGCGCTTACGTCTTGTGCCGCAGCCATATCCCACAAATGGGACGATCTGTCATGCGCCACATCTTGCGCTGGTTGATCGGTGACCAGCATTTCCATCACCATGCGGCGGGCCTGCTTTTCGCGGGGTTTGTCGGTTGTGATCACCATGCCTTCGGCAGGTTCGCGAATACAGCTTGCGGCCAGCGTCCGCTCACCTTCAATCGCGACCATGCAGGCACGGCAGTTTCCGTCAGAACGGTACCCGGGGGCGGGTTTGTGACACAGATGCGGGATCACAAGGCCACGACCATTGGCTACCTCCCAGATCGTTTCGCCTGCGGCGGCGGTGACGGTTTCACCATCAAGCGTAAAGGTAATGCGATCTGACATCAGGAATCTCCAGCGTTGTTGACCAGAATAGACCATTTGCACGTTTTTTTTGAAAGGCCGTGCGCGACTGCAAGCAGCGCATTTGCGCCATAGGTGATTTCTGATAGGCAGCGCAGTTTTCAGCAGGCGGGCATGGCCCTAGCGCAGCAAGCCGTTGATATGGTCCAAATTCACGCGGATTTCGGGGATATCCGGACCAAGTACTCGCGCCCGACGCAAAGCACGCCGCGCCCCGCGCAAATCGCCTTTGCCAAACCGCGCATTGGCCAAGCCAAATTGCCAGAGCCAGCTAGCAGGCCATTGTTCTGCGCCCGTCTCATAAAGGGTCTCTGCGGCGTCGAACGCCCCGACCCTTTCCAACGCGGCAGCAGCCCTGAGGATATCAGTCTCGGGCGCGCTTACTGGCAACTGATCAGGGGGCAAAACGACAAGCCCCCAGAAATCGCCACGCCGCCACGTGCGTTCAAAAACAGCGAACGGCATCACCATTTGATTGCGCTGCCCAGAGTTGAGGTAGATCAGATCAGCCTCGAAATCATAGGCGGTGACGATGCCGTAATGCCAAACTGGCAAGACTGCCAACCCGAGGTTTTGAAAAACAATGACGGGATGGCCAGCGGCCACTTCGGCAAGTAGTTGATCAAAGCCGTATATTTCGACCGCAAGCTGACCCAAACGGCGGCTGCTGCCGACCATGTCCGCCAGATAGGTCCCTTCGGCGCCGGGATTAAAAGCAAGTGCCGCGATGTCCTCTTGGGTAACATCGCTGCCTGCCCACCGCATCACCATCGCGATCGAAGTCGGACCACAGTAAAAATCAGCCTGTTGGATCAAGGGCACGCCAACGACTTGCGCGCGCACTGGCACATCGACGGTCAGCCGTTGTTCAGGGTCAAATGGTACCGCGCAACCCGCCAACCAAGCCAGCGCGGCAAAGGTCGCAAGGCAGCGGAAAAACGGGTTTAGCGCGCGCACCGCGTAAAGCTGTACACATTAGTAAAGCACAAGATGTCAGTCACCAACAAAAGCACAAAAACCGTAAACAGCGTGCCAATGATATCCGCACCAGCGTTATCCGCTTCCATCTGCGTCAGAATAGAGGCGACTTCGACATCGGAAAGGGCAGACAGACGGGCGGTAGCCTCGGCTGGATCGACGCCCATCGCGATCATCTCTTCCTGGACAGCATCACGCTCTAGCGCATCAAACAGGGCGGTGCGGTTGTTCAGAGTTTCGTAGCTGTTAATCGCAGCCTCTGTGCTTAGCATCTCGGCCTGCGCCAAGGTCACGGCCTGTGTCGCCAAAATCAGTTGCGCAGACAGCATAATCGCCACAGCTTTCTTGCTTAAATTGAATAATCCCATCGCAGTCTTCCTTTTTGAAGCAGGCATTTAGCCAATCAGATGACACACCTGTTCAGGAAATTAAGGTATATGCAACCAATTTGGCGGGCATTGGCCACAAGATGACCACTGCCTAGACGAATGCGGCAATGTTGTTCATCAGGAATATGCGCAATATCTCGATGCCAACCAGAACGACGATCGGTGACAGATCAATACCACCCAGATCCGGCATCACGCGGCGCACACGACTGTAAATCGGCTCTAGCACGCGCTCTAGTCCGGACCAGACTTGGCCTACGAATTCCTGCCGGATGTTCAAAACATCAAAGCGCAGAAGCCAGCTCATGATAAAATGCGCGATCACGAAGAAGCGGATTACGCCAAGGATAAGAAGCACTGCTTGAATAATAGTCAACATTGGTCGCGCGGTCCTTTGTTAGGTCCGCCTTGATCTAAGCCCTTAGGTCCCGCCCGACAAGTGCATGGTTGCCCCAACGTCAAAGTTGACGTTCACGTCACCCGACCCCACCTGCACAGTGACCCAAAGGATTGCCCCCATGTACCCCATCATTCGCGTTCTCAAAGAAGCCTTTCGCGCCAAACGCATGTCCCCGCTTGAGGTACTTGGGGCGCATGTGTCCTATCACCGCTGCTGGCCGCATGATCTGGACGTTTATATGGAAATGAATAATGGGCGCATCCTTAGCATTCTGGATATTGGCCGCACAGGTCTCGCCCAGCGCGTTGGATTGATTGACGCGCTCAAGGACAACAAATGGGGCATGACAATGGCCGGCAATTCGGTGCGCTACCGCAAGCGCATCCGGCCCTTTGCGAAATTTCGTGCGGTCAGTCGGGCCGTGGGATGGGATGACAAGTTTTTTTACCTCGAACATTCGATCTGGATTGGCAAAGACTGTGCCGTTCAGGCGCTATTTCGTGCAGCTGTTACCGATAAGAACGGGATCGTAAGTCCTGCAGTCGTCTTTGCCCACGTTGGCCACGACGGCAAATCACCCGAAAAACCTGCATGGGTGCAGGCTTGGATCGATGCGGACAACACACGCCCTTGGCCGCCCGAGTTTGGCCTAACACTCGCAGAGTTGGACAGTTCAGATACAATTGCGCAGCCCGTTGCCTCAGCGGCCCGCTCCACTAGTCTTTAAAAAAGTAACCGACGGTATGAACCAAGCCGGTGGGCTCGTGCACAATCGCCGTTGACCTGTTAGATTTAAAGGGGTCCGTCCCCTACAAAGCTTTCCTTGCCAGTAGCACTGTTCTCCGTGTCTTATCCCTGCAACAATAATCGGGGACGGGCACATGGCAGTAGACAAGAAACGCATATGGGGATGGATGGCATTTGATTGGGCATCGCAACCTTTCTACACACTGGGCCTGACGTTCATTTTCGGCCCCTATTTCGCTGTTGTCGCAGCCGAATATTTCTTGAGCAACGGCATGGAAGCCTCTGCGGCGAATGCACAAGCCCAGTGGATTTGGTCGCTTGGACAAACTGTTGCAGGCCTACTGATCGCGTTTACCGCGCCGTTCCTTGGGGCTTTTGCCGATAACTCTGGCCGCAAGATGCCTTGGATTCTGTTCTTTTCGATCGTGTATGTCGTCACAACATTCATGCTGTGGGGGCTAGAGCCGGATGGTACAGCACTGATCTTTATGTTGATCATGTTCTACGTCGGTTTCTTTGCTGCCGAAAGCGCACTGAACTTTGTGAATGCCGTCCTGCCCTCACTAGGAAATGACGAAGAAGTGGGGCGCATTTCGGGCTCTGGCGCTGCATTCGGTTATTGGGGTGGCGTTACCTCTTTGTTCATTATGCTGCTTTTACTGGCCGAGAATGATCAAGGTGTGACGTTGCTTGGCAATGCTCCCCTATTTGGATTGGACCCGGAGATGCGCGAGGGCACCCGCGCTGTGGGTCCGTTCATCGCAATCTGGTATGTGATCTTTATCATCCCGTTCTTTATGTATGTTCGTGATGACCCAAAGGCTGAAAAGAAATCAACGAAACTGAGGGCTGTTTGGGGCGAGCTAATCACGACCCTACGCTCTGTCTTTCACCGCAAAAGCCTATTGAACTTCTTGGTGGGTTCGATGTTCTACCGCGATGCGCTGAACGCGCTTTATGCGTTTGGCGGGGTCTATGCCGCCCTTGTGCTGGATTGGCAGACTGTCCAAATCGGTGTTTTTGGCATTATTGCGGCCATAGCTGCCGCGATCACCACGTGGCTGTCGGGACTAGCCGACCAACGCTATGGTCCGAAACCGGTCATTCGCATAAGTGTTTGGGTGCTGATCGGCGTTTCGATCATCATTGTTGGCATGTCGCGTGAAGCGATCTTTGGTGTACCCCTTGCCGAAGGCTCCGGCCTGCCCGACATCATCTTTTACATTTGCGGTGTCTGTATCGGCGGCGCAGGCGGCGCAGTTTATGCGGCGTCCCGTTCCATGATGGTCCGTCACACCCATCCCAACCGCCCGACCGAGGCCTTTGGTTTGTTCGCGCTGACCGGCAAGGCGACCGCGTTTTTGGCCCCGGCCCTGATAACTTTGTTCACGGTTGTGACCGGTAACAATCAATTAGGGTTTTTGCCTGTAATCTTCCTTTTCCTGATCGGGCTTTTCTTGCTACGTCGGGTCAACCAAGACGGAGATCGCGCAGAATGGTCCGCTTCATAATTGCAGCAATACTTGCCGCCGGACTGGCTGCATGTCAGGCCGAAGAACCGCCAGTCGTAAGTTTGTCGACGCAAAACGTAAACGACACGCGCGTCGCAAAGTTTCTGTTTGGCGCGGCACCTGTTGCCTCGCCGCAGCAGTCACAATCCTTTGGCGGGTATGCGCGTGGATGCCAAGCGGGCGCTGAACAGTTGGCTGAAACCGGACCCACCTGGCAAGCGATGCGCCTTTCGCGCAACCGCAATTGGGCACAACCCAAAACACTTGATTTTATTCGTGACCTCAGCCGCTTTGCCGCGACCCAACCCGGTTGGGAGGGGCTTTATATCGGTGACATGAGCCAGCCACGCGGCGGCCCAATGTTAACAGGCCACGCCAGCCACCAAACCGGTCTTGATATTGACGTATGGATGCTTCCGCCGGAGCGGCTGGGTCTGACAGCGCAAGAGCGCGAAGACCTGTCCTCCATTTCAATGCGGCGATCGGCTGGTGCATTCATCAACGATCGCTGGTCGCCCCAACACGAGGCTATCGTGCGCGCGGCCGCATCTGACCCACGCGTGGCGCGTATCTTTATCTTTCCGGGCGCCAAAGTTGCGATGTGCAATTCAGCAACCGGTGATCGCAGTTGGCTGAACAAAGTGCGCCCATGGTGGGGACATCATTACCACTTCCATGCGCGTTTGAATTGCACGGAAGGTGACGCAGGCTGCACCAATCAAGCCGCACCACCACCCAGTGACGGGTGCGCAGAGGCGCAAGGCTGGGTTGATCGCATTCTGAACCCGCCGCCCTCTGATCCGAACGCTCCACCACCTGTGCCACGCGCTGAATTGACAATGGCGAACTTGCCCGGCCAATGCCTTGCTGTGTTGAACGCAAACTAAGTGCTGCGACTTCTTATCGGCCTCGCGCTTTTTTGCGGCACCCCCGCTGCCGCGCAGACAACATGGATCGGCAGCTATCAATGGACGAACGACGCCCCCCTGTTTGGTGGGTTTTCGGGAATAGAGGTCACCGAAGGCGGGCTTAGTTTCATCGCCGTCAGTGATCGCGGCAGCTTTGCACGCGGAACAATCACTCGCGACAGTGACACAGTTACTGACGTCAGATTGGATGCGCTGCAGCCCATATTTGGGCCAGAAGGTACAATATTTGTCTCGTTCGATTGGAACCTCGGCATCCGTCAATTCGCAGCCATAGATCGGCCTGCCGGTCCTCTTTTGACCACGCCCGAATTTGCCAAAATGCAAGATAATTCCTTGCTTTAGGCACTGGCAATCGGACCTGATGGCGCGCTTTATACGATGCCTGAACGCTCTGGCTTGGCGATGCGATCTTTTCCGGTTTACCGCTTGCTCAATGGCATCTGGGACCAACCATTTGAGATCACCCGATCAGGACCCTACCTTTTGTCAGGTGCCGATATTGGCCCTGAAGGACGGCTCTATGTTCTCGAGCGTGATTTCATTGGCGTGGGCTTTAGGAACCGGGTTCGACGTTTTGCCCTGGATGGGACCGGTGAAGAGGTCGTGCTGGAAACGCGCGTCCTGACCTACGACAATCTTGAGGGGATCAGTGTCTGGCAAGACGTCCAAGGACTGCGCATGACGCTGATCTCTGACGACAACTTTCGCAGCTTTCAACGCACGGAAATCGTCGAATACCGGTTGACGGACTAAGTCACGGGCGGTAAATCGCGGTGTCCCCAAGGTTGGGGGCCAAGTGCCGCACCCTTGTCAAAACGGATTAATCAAATGACACGTATCCTTCCCGGCGTTCTCGCCATGGCCACCATTGTGGTGGCATCCAATATTCTTGTGCAATTTCTTATCCTTGATGGACTGCTGACGTGGGGGGCATTCACCTACCCGCTCGCGTTCCTTGTCACCGATGTGATGAACCGCGTTTACGGTCCTGCCGCTGCGCGCAAAGTCGTCTTTTCCGGCCTCATCGTCGGCATTGTCTGCTCGCTCATCGGCAGCCAGATCATGTTGCAAGGTGATGGGTTCGAATATCCGGCCGTTGCATTGCGCATCGCAATCGGATCAGCCACCGCATTTCTGGTCGCCCAATTGCTAGACATCGCTGTCTTTCACCGTCTGCGCGACGGATCATGGTGGAAGGCACCTTTGGGTAGCACCCTAGTCGGGTCCACTGTCGACACCGCGATCTTTTTCACCATCGCATTCGCCGCAATGTTCAACGGTTTCAGCTCATCCGCCGCGAATGAAGTCATGTGGGCCCAAGATACCGTGCCGTTCTTGAACGCCGGACCGCTGGTCCCGCTATGGGTTTCGCTTGCGGTTGCAGACTGGGGAGTAAAGCTATCGATAGCATTGCTCGCGCTGCTGCCATTTCGCTTTATTGTTGGGCGAATGCTACTGCGATCGACGTAAACGCCACATGCGGTATCTTTTTCCTTGAAATATACCAAATCTGTGCGAACTTACATTTAGGCGAAACATTTGAAAGGAGGTGATCCAGTGCATCATGAGGTATTGGAGAAGTGTGTCGGGACAACTTGGGAGGATCGCAGCTAGGGCAGCCCTTGGTTGACGAAACCCCAAGGTGGAGATCCTAACCGACCCACCTCCGTGATTCAGGAAAGGGCCATCCCGTCGCCGGGGTGGCCCTTTTTCGTGTAAAGTGATTGAAATACGATGGCTTTGATTTGCCTCCGGCGGGAGTTTTAAAGGCAAGATGATAATCAACGACCAGATAGAAATAGCCGATTGGGAGCTGACAGAAAGCTTCACCCGCGCGTCTGGGCCTGGCGGGCAAAATGTAAATAAGGTCTCTACCGCTGTGGAATTACGATTTGAAGCGGCGCGATCACCTCATTTACCGGCGCAAGCAAAGGCACGCCTAAAGCGTCTTGCCGGGCGCCGCTGGACGCTGGACGGCGCCATCGTGATCTTCGTCCAAGAGACCCGCAGTCAAGCCCGCAACCGTGAAATAGCGAAACAGCGGTTGGTCGATCTGATCAGGAAATCTCTCGAAAAACCAAAGCGCCGGGTTGCGACAAAGCCGACTTACGGGTCAGTCAAACGCAGGCTTGCGGGTAAGAAGGCTCGCGGCGAAGTCAAAGCGCTTCGGGGCAAAATCGAAGACTAGCATTTTTTTGGGATTTGGACAAATTCAGACCCGTCGTTACGCAAAATTAGTGAGCATGCTGCAATCTGAAGTACATCCTAGATACGGATGTACTATAATGTTTCAATTTCAGGTTCTACTCGCACCTGTAGTCGCCATGATGGGGTTTGCATTCCTATTGACTGCTGCGATGCAACTGTCGGCCCGATCGCTGGGCTCGTGGCGGTGACTTTTGGCATTGTATTCCGCATCTAAATTGGAGGTGCAGGCATGATGTCCGGCGTCGTAGGTCTGGTCCTTGCTTTTGTGCTAGCGCTCGCTTGGGTGCATTTCATACGTGACCGTGAAGTCGGCGCAACAATTTATGACGCCTCACGCGGGCATACTATCTTCTATTTCGACATCGATGATTTCAAGCGTATCAATGATACTTTTGGTTGTGATGCCGGCAATGCAGTATTTGCGCGTCAAAGGGGCGAAGAGTTTTCAATCTACGTCTCAAGCTTGAATGCCCTGAATGTGCAAGGTGTCGCCGACAGGCTTTGTGCGGCGATTTCTGGTCAGAATTTCCGCCACAATTACAAAGTATTCTCGGTCTCAATCAGTCTTGAGGGTGTTGAACCAAGCAAGAATTGTCATTGCAAGACATGATCACCCTAGCAGACGAACAGCCTTTGCTTGCAAAACGTGCAGGAAAGAACAGGGGACGCGTGGCGTTTGACCGGGTCTCCGAAGCTTCGATGGTGGCATAGAAGAGTGATGAAGTGGGACTGGTAGTTCACGCCTCTTTGGGCCCTGCACTGGCAAGCATCCCCCAAACCAGAAGGGCTCAATTGCCAAAACCTGCTCTAGCCGAATACTACATCGACCCAATCAGGGAAGTGGCGGTTTAGACGAGCACCGGTATTGCTTCTTGGCTACCCACCCCAAAAACACGTTTATATCTTGCGATTTCATCCGCAGGACCCATCGCTTTGCGTGGATTGTCGCTAAGTTTGACGGTCGGTCGACCATTTGCTGTGACCGCCTTACAAACAAGCGAAAATGGTGCCAAGGCGTCACCGTCCACCAACCCTTTAAAGTCGTTTGTTAGCATCGTCCCCCAACCAAAGGAGACCCGAACACGCCCGGCAAATTGTTTATGCAAGGCGCCGATTTTATCGACGTCCAGGCCATCAGAGAAGATGACCAGTTTGTCACGCGGATCCTCGCCCCTGGATTTCCACCATTTGATCGCGGTTTCGGCCCCGGTCGCAGGATCACCGCTATCAACCCGAATGCCTGTCCAACCGGCCAGCCAATCAGGCGCACCATCCAAGAACCCCTGTGTGCCATAGGTGTCCGGTAAGATAATCCGCAGATTACCGTCGTGTTCGTCTTGCCAATCGGCCAAAACGTCATAAGGGGACTGCCGCAGCGCTTGATCGGTTTCAGCCAATGCGGCGTAGACCATTGGCAGTTCGTGCGCGTTGGTGCCGATTGCTTCGATTTCGCGCATCATTGCTATTCGGCAATTGGAAGTTCCGGTAAAGTTCTTACCCAACCCCTCCATCATCGCTTGAACGCACCAATCCTGCCAAAGATATGAATGGCGCCGCCGTGTGCCAAAATCCGCAACCCGTAAGTCCTGAATTGGTTTGAGCTGATCAACTTTTTCCCAAAGCTTTGTCATTGCGCGGGCATAGAGAACCTGCAACTCGAACTTGCCCATGTCCTTTAGAACAGCCCTGCTGCGCAGTTCCATGATCACGGCGAGTGCTGGGATTTCCCATAACATGACCTCGGGCCATGTCCCCTCAAAGGTCAATTCATATTGTCCATCGCGTTTCGCAAGGTGGTAGGGCGGCAATTGCAGGTTTTCAAACCACTCCATAAAGGCGGGTGTGAACATCTGGCGTTTGCCATAGAATGTATTGCCGCGCAGCCATGTACTTTCACCGCGGGTCAACCGCAGCGATCGAATGTGGTCTAGTTGTTCGCGCAGTTCACCCTCATCCACCAATTCGGCCAGAGGAATTGCCTTGGTCCGGTTGATAAGCGAGAACTGGACAATGGTATTGGGGTGATTACGAAACACCGATTGGCACATCAATAGCTTATAAAAATCAGTGTCGATCAGGGAACGGACGATCGGGTCGATCTTCCATTTGTGGTTCCAAACCCGTGTAGCAATGTCGACCATGGCCGTGCTCCCCTTCTTTCGCCCCACGTGTTAGATCAAGCGGGCGCAACCGTGGCAAGCATTGATGCATCGATAGGTGTCGCGCTACTGGATTCTGTGTGGTCTAAGCCGATCCAGGCGACGCGAAGGCCCCGAAAAATGACATCAACTCCTTATACAGCGCGATTGGTCGGCGCGGTCGTTCTTGCCATGACATTGATTGTCGGCGGCGACGCTGCGGCAACGCTTTTGACTGGTGCTGGTTTTCCACAGACTTTTGTGGCGTGGACCCGTTTTGCATTGGCAGCGGCCTTGCTGGCGCCGCTGTGCGGTCTAGTCCGCTGTGACTTGGTGCAGTTTCGCGATTGGCGGCTTTATTTGCGCGCGACCCTCATCGTCGGAGGAATCCTGAGCATTCTGACCGCCCTAACCACTGAACCAATGGCAAATGTCTTTGCAGGCTTCTTTGTCGGGCCAGTCGTTTCATACTTCATGGCTGCATTGCTGCTGGGCGAACGCATCACACCGCTACGCACGTTCATGTTGCTGATTAGTTTTTCAGGTGTCCTGCTCGTCGTGCACTTAGGCTTTGGTATGTCAACAGGCATGGGGTTCGCCATTCTCGCTGGCTGCTTTCATGGCTCTTATCTGGTAGCAACCCGTTGGCTAGCGGGAGAATTTCGGCCGAGATTCTCACTATTCTCGCAGCTTCTGATTGGAGCGGTGCTTTTGTCACCCTTCGCACTTTCAGCTATCCCAACGATCACATTGCCCTTGTTCGGCCTCATCACAGTTTCGGCGCTAGGTTCTGCTGGTGGAAATTTATTGCTGGTCTTGGTAAACCGAACTACACCTGCGGGTGTCGTCGCACCATTGATATATAGCCAATTGCTTGCCGCGATGATCATCGGATGGGCAGTGTTTGGGCAATGGCCGGATGCGCTTAGCCTTTTGGGTTTAATCGTCATCATGACTGCAGGCATTTCTTCGGTTTGGTTCGCGCGCAATGGCCGCTAGGCAACGAGAACCCCAGCATCTTTCATTGCAGTTATTGCGGCATCAAGAGAGCCGTCAAAATCAATCGCGCGACAAAGATCCGTCTTTACAGTTACTTTGAAACCCAGCCTTGCCGCATCCACGGCTGAATAATTGACACAAAAATCCGTCGCCAACCCCACAAGCGTAAGCGTATCAATGCCGCGGGTCCGCAAATATCCCTCAAGCCCCGTCGGCGTTGTCCGGTCGTTTTCAAAGAATGCAGAATAGCTGTCGATCGCGGAGTTATAGCCTTTGCGAATAATCAAATCTGCGCGGCCGTCATGCAAATCGGCGTGAAAAGCCGCCCCCATGCTGCCCTGAATGCAATGATCTGGCCAAAGCACCTGCGGACCATAGGGCATGTCGATCATGCTCATTGGGGCCACGCCATGTGTCGACGCAAAAGACGAATGCCCCGCCGGATGCCAGTCTTGCGTCAGGATCACGGCCCGAAAGTCCCCTATGAGCGCGTTGATGCCGGATACAATTGCATCACCTCCCGCAACAGCAAGTGCTCCACCGGGACAAAAATCATTCTGGACATCGATAACAAGCAAGGCATGGGACATAGTGCGGCTTTCGGTTGGCTGGAACAGGTCGCAATGTGTCAAAGCCGCGCTTGGGATGCAACGTGCCTTCACCTTTCCTTGCGCGGGCGTCTTTACCTGCGCGATTGACAAGCGTATCTGAACCTTATGTTTACTATTGTTGCACTTTATCACTTTACCCGATTTTATGATCCGTCCGCGGTGCAAGGGCCTTTGTTGGACCTGTGTAAAGCGCTTGGCATTACCGGAACGCTTTTGCTGGCAAACGAGGGGATCAATGGGACGATTGCTGGCGACCGCGATGGTATTGACGCCGTTCTTGGCCATATCCGCGCCCTTCCCGGATGCGCGGATCTTGAGTGGAAGGAAAGCACTGCCACGACACCGCCATTTCACCGCATGAAAGTCCGCCTCAAGCGCGAGATCGTCACAATGGGCCAACCCGATGTAGATCCTGTCGCAAGGGTTGGGAACTACGTGAATGCAGCCGATTGGAATGACCTGATCAGCGCGCCAGACGTTGCTGTGATCGACACGCGTAACAACTATGAGGTGGCGATTGGCACGTTTGAAGGCGCTGTTGATCCCAACACCAAAAGCTTTGGTGATTTTCCCGCTTGGTGGAAAGAAAACAAGCATCGCTTCCACAACAAACGCATTGCGATGTTCTGCACCGGTGGGATTCGGTGCGAAAAATCAACGAATTACCTGATGGGACAAGGGGTTGAGGACGTTTATCATCTTAAAGGTGGTATTTTGAAATACCTCGAAGAGGTTCCAAAAGAAGTCAGCAAATGGGACGGGGAGTGCTTTGTTTTCGATGCCCGCGTCAGTGTCGGTCATGGGTTGGAAGAAGGCCCGCATATTTTGTGCTATGCTTGTCGCCGCCCTCTTGTGCCCGAAGATTTCAATCACCCTTCGTTTGAACAAGGTGTGGCCTGTCATCAGTGCGTCGGTGAAACCTCAGACGCTGACAAGGCCCGCTTTCGCGAACGCCAGAAACAGATGACCCTCGCCAAAAAAC
>JBLHTS010000033.1:0-18282 GCA_047627695.1 Yoonia sp.
CGCGGACCAGCCGGTGATATTTCGTAGCAATCCGCATCCGAAACCCGTGTGTACGGCGAAACGCGGCTGCCGCCGCATCAAGATCGTCCAATGTGCTGACATCAACCCAAGCCTGCGGAACGGCAATAATCAGATCAGCGCCACCAAAGCCCATCGGCACAAGCGTTGCGACACGGGCATCCCAGTTCGCCAACTTCTCGCGCACCAGATCAGAGCCAGTGACACCCAGTTGGATATTTCCCACCGCCAATTCGCGCGGGATTTCACCAGCGGATAAAAGAACCAGTTCAACCCCGTCGATCCCGTCCACAGCGCCCGCATATTCGCGGTCAGACCCTGATTTTCGCAAAGTCACGCCACGCGCACCAAACCAGTCAAAGGTCTTTTCCATCAACCGGCCTTTTGAAGGCACACCAAGCTTCAACATGTGCGTATCTCCAATGCCAGATCGGGCCGGATCACGCCGCCCACCGCTGGCACGGCGCGCCCCTGCCCCAGTTGCGCAGTTAATGCATCATAGCGACCACCCGTGGCGACGGGCGGCAGATCAGGGCGGTCGATGGCATAAAACCCAAAGACAAACCCGTCGTAATATTCCAGCGAAGTGCGACCATAACTGCCTTCGAACTCAAGCGCCGCAACATCAACGCCGCGTGCATCGAGGGCAGTCAGACGCGCATCCATCCGCGTCACAGCATCCCCGATTGCAGGCAAATCAACCGCGATATCACGCAAAGCGCTTAGCACATTTGTTGCCGTCTCGCGCAGATTCAAAATCGCGTCGATCAAGCCGATTTCATCCTTCGCAATCGCAGGCGCTGCGGCATCCGCACGCAACGCGTCAATCCGCGCGGCAACCTCTGTCCTGCTGCGCAAACCGATGTCTGGACCAGCAGTAGCAAAGGGATCTGCCGACGCCAAAAGTGCGGCCCGAGACGGGGCAACTTTGCCCGACCCAAAACGCTTCAGCAGGGCACGAAATCTTGCGGGCCGCCAGATATGTCTCAACAAAGCGGCCTTCCGCGCATCTGTGGTATTCAACCCGCGCACGGCGGCCATGAGCACACCGATATCGCCCGTCGCTGCGCGCACAGGCAGACCAGACAGACCCTCTGCAATGGCTGCGAAAACTTCGGCGTCAGCGGCGGCAGGGTTTTGGCCATCAAAGACCTCGAACCCGGTCTGGACGTATTCATTGGCGCGGGTTTCATCGGTTTCTTGCTTGCGGAACACTTTACCAGAATAGGTATAACGCGCCGGATCAGCGCGGCTTTCCATATGCATCTGGACAACGGGAACGGTGAAATCGGGACGCAGGACCATCTCGCCACGTAGCGGATCAGAGGTGACATATGCCCTCGCGCGGATATCTTCGCCGTAAAGATCAAGCAGCGTGCCAGCGGGTTGCAACACGTCGGCCTTGATGACCTGGGCACCTTTGGCGGCGAACAGATCACGCAGACGGCGTGCTTCGGCCAATGTCTTTGCGTTGGTTGGCATTAGGTTTGACTGCCCCGAATTTCGCGGACCTTTGCGACCAGTTGATCACGCGGGACCTCGTACTGGCTAGGGCGGTCTTTCCATTCTTCCAAAGTCGCGTTCTTGGCAATTTCGGCACCCAATATCAGGTCCTTGATCTGCACGATCCCTGCATCAAATTCATCGCCACCCGCAATAATCGCAACGGGCGAATTGCGCTTGTCTGCGTATTTCAACTGGTTGCCAAAGTTCTTGGGATTGCCCAAATAAACCTCTGCGCGGATGCCTGCATTGCGCAGCTCGGACACCATGGTTTGGTAATCTGCCATACGGTCACGGTCCATGACGGTTACAACAACGGGGCCAACGGCCGCTTGATTCGTTCGGCCTTTGGCACGCAGCGCAGCAAGCAAGCGATCGACACCAATGGAAACACCCGTTGCAGGCACAACCTGCCCCGTGAACCGTTTGACCAGATCGTCATAACGACCCCCACCCGCAACAGAGCCAAAGTTGCGCGGACGCCCCTTTTCATCGGTCACTTCAAAGGTGAGTTCGGCCTCGTAAACAGGCCCAGTGTAGTAGCCGAGGCCTCGCACGACGGATGGGTCGATTTCAATCCGGTCTTCGACATAGCCTTGTGCGGCAAGCAACTCTGCAACAGTTTCAAGTTCAGCCACGCCTTCTTCACCGACAGCGGACCCTGTCACAAGTTCACGCAGTCGGTCGACTGTGGCGGCACCCGTGTCGCGCTTGGCATCCATAAAGCCCATCACGATTTCAGCCTTGTCGGCAGCAAGACCTGCACCCTTGGTGAAATCACCACTGGCATCTTTGCGACCTTCGCCCAACAGATCACGCACGCCGTCAGGACCCAAACGATCCAACTTATCGATGGCACGCAACACGATCCCGCGCGCCCCCTCTTTGTCGTCGCCTGAAAGACCAGCGACCTCCATCACACCATTCAAAACCTTACGGTTATTGACGCGGATCACATAGTCGCCGCGCGCAATCCCAACGGCTTCAAGCGTATCCGACAGCATCGCACAAATCTCGGCATCAGCAGCCACGCTTGGCGCGCCAACAGTATCCGCATCACACTGATAAAACTGACGAAAACGTCCCGGTCCGGGCTTCTCATTGCGCCAAACAGGACCCATCGCATAGCGGCGGTATGGTGTCGGTAGATCATTGCGGAATTGCGCATAAACGCGGGCCAAGGGTGCCGTCAAATCATAACGCAACGCCAGCCAATCCTTGTCTTCTTCCCATGCAAAAACACCCTCGTTAGGGCGGTCCACGTCAGGTAAAAACTTGCCCAGCGTCTCGACCGTTTCCACGGCAGAGGTTTCCAAAGCGTCAAACCCATAGCGATGATAGACAGCCGCAATCTTGGATAGCATCGCGGACCGTTCGGTCACTTCGATGCCGAAATAATCCTGAAACCCTTTGGGCGTTTGCGCCTTTGGGCGGGCTTGCTTTTTATCCTTGGCCATCGGGTCAATCCTGCTGGTCACTACATTCTTGGGCGGTTTAACGCGGCATTGTGACAGGGGCAATGCAGTCTTGATCCATCAAGCCACGTAATAGACCCAAGCAAACCGATGGTCACACCGTTCAACGCGGCATCTTTCCCTCTCAATCACCTAGGTGTAAAGAACACCCATGACCGACATTACACATCTCGAAGAACAAATCGCCCACCTCACCCGCACGGTTGAGGATCTGTCAGATATCGTCGCGCGCCAAGAGACAGAGCTTTCATTGGCATCCCGCAGGCTTGCCGTATTGATGGAACGCGAAGCAGGCCGCGAACTTGACGGAGGTGGCAGCGTGCCGCTTTCAGATCAACGCCCGCCGCATTGGTAAAAGCGCCTAAGCGTCTTCTACTTCAATCACGCCGCCCAAGGATCGCAGTGCGCCTTTGATCTGCGGATTGACGGGGAACTCATCGCCCAAGTCCAATTCGACCTCGCCGGGCAAATCATCGTTCATCAGACAGAAATAGATCGGTCCGCGCCCACGCACGCCATCCTTGGCTGCGTTGGCGAGGATCGTTGCAACAGATCCGATCACCTCTGGTCCGTCGATGAACACGCGCAAACCAGCACCCCCTGCATCCGCAACAACAGCGTCAATCGGCCCGACCGAGCGGCCCAAAAGCTTCAGTTGGTCCGCCTCCATTGTCGCTTCACACGTCAATACCACTTGCGATCCGGTTTCTAAATACTCCCGCGATGCCTCTAGCGTGTCAGAAAACATCGTGACTTCATATTGCCCCGTCGGATCGGACAGTTGCACAAAGGCAAAGCGGTTCCCGCGTGCTGATTTCCGTTCCTGCCGTCCCGACACGGTGCCAGCCATTTTTACAACAGCCGCCCCCTTTTCGGCGCGCGCAATCACCTCGTCCAAGGTCATCACTTTCTTGCGCTTCAGCGCGCCCATGTAGTCGTCCAAAGGATGCCCTGAAAGATAGAACCCTATGGCTTTGAATTCTTCAGCCAAGCGTTCCGCTGGCAGCCAATCCTCGCCGCCCATCAAACGCGGCTCTGGCAAATCGTCGCCCGCCTCACCGAATAGCGACACCTGATTGGATGACTTCTGATCGTGGATCGCCGCCGAGTATCCCGTCAGCGCATCAAGGCTCGCCATCACCCGTCTTCGATTGGGGTCAAGCACATCAAACGCACCCGCACGGGCCAGCATTTCCAAAGGCCGCTTGCTGATCCGTTTCAGATCACAACGGCGGGCAAAATCGAACAAGTTCACAAACTCGCGTTCGCCCCGCCCTTCGACAATCAGCTTCATCGCCTCGACACCGACGTTTTTCAACGCGCCCAGCGCATAGACCAGTTTTTGATCTTTGACATCAAAGGTCGCTTGGCTGCGGTTCACACAAGGCGGGGTGTATTCAATCCCCAGCCCTTTTTTGACCTCTTGGAAATAGGCTCCCAACTTGTCGGTCAGATGGATATCGCAGTTCATCACACCAGCCATAAATTCAACCGGATGATTGGCCTTCAGCCATGCCGTTTGATAGCTGACCACCGCATAGGCCGCCGCGTGGGATTTGTTGAAGCCGTAGTTGGCGAATTTTTCCAGAAGGTCGAAAACTTCGCGAGCTTTCTTGGGTTCGACGCCGTTGGCCTTGGCACCTGCCTCGAATTTCGGGCGCTCTTTAGCCATTTCTTCGGCGATTTTCTTACCCATCGCGCGACGCAACAGATCAGCCCCACCCAGCGAATAGCCCGCCATAACCTGCGCGATTTCCATTACCTGTTCTTGGTAAACGATGATGCCTTGGGTTTCTTTGAGGATGTGATCAATTGACGGATGGATCGATTCCAGATCTTTCTGGCCGTTCTTCACCTCGCAATAGGTCGGGATATTTTCCATCGGGCCGGGACGATACAGCGCCACAAGCGCCACGATGTCCTCAATACACGTCGGTTTCATACGCTTAAGCGCATCCATCATGCCGCTGGATTCCACCTGAAACACAGCAGTGGTTTTGGCATTGGAATAAAGCGCATAGGACTTTTCATCATCCAGCGGGATCGCCCCGATATCGTATTTAAACCCTTCAAGCACATCATAAAGATGGGTGCCATCTGCCGCGACATTCAGCGGACGCCCTGCTTTGCGGATCAACTCAACCGCGTTCTGAATGACGGTCAGCGTTTTCAAACCCAAAAAGTCGAACTTTACCAATCCGGCCTGTTCTACCCATTTCATATTGAACTGGGTCGCTGGCATATCGGATCGCGGATCTTGGTAAAGTGGGACTAATTCGTCCAATGGCCTGTCGCCAATCACGACACCCGCCGCGTGGGTCGATGCATTGCGCAACAGCCCCTCGACCTGCTGGGCGTAGGTCAGCAGACGGTCCACAACTTCTTCGTTTTTGGCCTCCTCGCGCAAGCGCGGTTCGTCCGCCAACGCCTTTTCGATCGAGACAGGTTTGACACCTTCTACAGGGATCATCTTGGAAATGCGGTCCACCTGACCATATGGCATCTGCAACACACGGCCCACGTCGCGGACCGCAGCTTTGGACAAAAGCGCACCGAAGGTAATGATCTGCCCGACTTTGTCGCGCCCGTATTTGCCCTGCACATAGCGGATCACTTCTTCGCGGCGATCCATGCAAAAATCGATGTCGAAGTCGGGCATCGACACACGTTCGGGGTTCAAGAACCGCTCAAACAGCAACGAATAGCGCAGCGGATCAAGGTCAGTGATCAACAGCGCATATGCGACCAGCGAGCCCGCACCAGAGCCACGGCCCGGACCCACTGGAATGCCGTTGTCCTTGGCCCATTTGATAAAGTCCGCGACGATCAGGAAGTAACCCGGGAAACCCATTCCCTCGATAATCCCCAGTTCAAACTCTAGCCGTTTGTCGTACTCTTCCAGTGGTGCCGCATGCGGAATCACGGCAAGACGGGCTTTCAAACCCTCTTTGGCAAGGCGCCGCAATTCGGCAACCTCGTCATCGGCAAACTTCGGCAGGATCGGGTCGCGCTTATAAACTTTGAATGCGCAGCGGCGGGCAATCTCAACCGTGTTTTTAATGGCTTCTGGCAGGTCCGCAAACAGTGTTATCATCTCTTGCGGGGATTTGAGGTAGTGCTGCGGCGTCAACCTGCGGCGCGGTTCTTGCTGATCGACATAGGCGCCATCGGCAATGCAAATCAGCGCGTCATGCGCTTCATAAAGGGCGGGTTTCGGAAAATAGACATCGTTGGTGGCGACCAGCGGCAGGCCCTTGGCATAGGCCATTTCGACAAAGCCACGTTCTGACAGACGCTCTGCCTCGGGCAGCCCATCGCCGGGGTGACGTTGCAGTTCCACATAAAGATGATCTGGGAAAATGGCGGCCAAACGGTCCATCAAAATCTCGGCCTTAGGCCGTTGGCCTTGGCGCAACAGGCGACCAACTGGGCCATCAGGTCCGCCGGACAGACAAATTAAACCCGCGTGGAACGTCGTCAAATCGTCCAGTGACACCTGCGGCAACTGCCCTCTCGCATCCAAATAAGCGCAAGAATTCAACTTCATCAGGTTCATATACCCGGCCTCGTTCTGCGCGAGTAGAACAATGGGGGCAGCAGCCTCTGGGCGTTTGCCGGGTTCTGCTTCCATGAAGGTCAAATCAATCTGGCAACCAATGATCGGCTGAATACCCGCTTTCGATGCCCCTTCCGAGAATTCCAGCGCGCAAAACATGTTGTTGGTATCGGTCACCGCAACAGCTGGCATGTGCATATTTGCGATTAAGCAGGGCAGCTTTTTCACAGGTATCGCACCCTCAAGAAGGGAGTATTCGGTATGCACACGCAGGTGGATGAATCGGGGATCAGGTTTCATGACCGTAAGGTATCGCACAGTCGCATATCCGCAAGCCATGAACCGAGTAGTAAGCTAATATGCTAACCTTATTGACAATCGCCGCGCTCGTATAAAGACTAAGCCACATGACTAACCAACTTGACACATTTTTCGGCGCAATGGCCGACCCGACCCGCCGCGCCGTGATAGAGCGCTTGGCCTCTGGCCCTGCCAGCGTCAGCGAACTTCATGCGCCGCACCAGATGGCGCTGCCGACCTTCATGCGCCACCTGCGCGTGCTAGAAGACACAGGCATCGTCCGATCGATCAAGAAAGGGCGCGTGCGCACCTGCCATATCGACGCGGCCCCGTTGATCGAGGCCCAAGGCTGGTTGGAATGGCAACGCACGATCTCTGAAAAACGCATGGACAGGCTAGAGGCGCAAGCAATGAAACTGGAGCAAACAGATGACTGACACGACCCTTGCTTTTACACGCGATGTTGCGGTTTCGGCCAACAGCATCTGGTGTTGCTGGACAGAACCTGCGCTATTGGAACAGTGGTTCGCGCCCTAACCTTTTGTCACAAAAGATGCAGTAATCGACGCCTTTCCCAGTGGACGCTTCAACACCACAATGCTGTTTCCGGAAATGCCCGACCCGATTGTCGATGAAGGGTGTGTTCTAGTGGCAGATCCAAACAAACGATTTGCTTTTACCAATATGATGTTTGGAGGCCTTCAGCCGCAGGACACGTCTGGCGCCGGACAATTCCCTTTCACAGCTGAGATAACCATTTCTGCAAAAGACACCGGATGTAGCTATCAAGTGACTGTCCGTCATCTGGATGAAGCAAGTGCAAACATCCACGGCAATACGGGGTTTTTTCGAAGGCTGGGTTATCGCCGCAGACCAAATGATTGCCTTGGCTGGCAACCTATCTGAAACCTAGGGGGATTTTTTTTCTTGCCAAACGCACTTCATACCGCTTTCATGCATACTTGAAACGGGCTTGGTGTCTACGTCGCATCGACACCTCTATGCGCCCGCCAAATTGGTAAGGCGGCAGGTTTTACAATATGGACGTGACGTTTCTTCTTAATGGGGAAACCGTGCGAGTGGATGCGGATCCGACGCGTACTCTGCTTGATTGGCTTCGGATTGATCGCGGGCTTTGCGGCACCAAAGAAGGTTGCAACGAAGGCGACTGCGGTGCCTGCACGGTGATGGTCAGCGATGACAACGGTGCTTTGGCCCTGAATGCCTGCATCCTTTTTATGCCCCAACTGCACGGCAAAGTCGTACGCACGGTCGAAGGCATCAGCGCGCCCGACGGCACCCTGCATCCGGTTCAAGAGGCGATGATCACCCATCACGGATCGCAATGCGGATTTTGCACGCCCGGCTTTATTACGTCGATGGCCGTGGGTCACAGCACCAGCCGCACTGACCACGATGATGTCTTGGCAGGCAACTTATGCCGCTGCACAGGTTACGCCCCGATCATCCGTGCAGCCCAAGCCGCGCAAGCCACTCCGGCTGCAGAATGGCTTGATGAAGCGGCACCCGCCGTTGACCCACAGCCCTACGCCCCTGAGAATCTGATTGAGCTTGCCAACTGGTTTGCGGCAAATCCAGATGCCACGTTGATTGCAGGTGCGACAGATGTCGGCTTGTGGGTGACTAAACAGTTGCGCGATCTTCCCTCGGTCGCCTTTCTGACCCGCTGCGCAGAACTGCGCCAGATCGCCGTGAACGACGACAGCATCACGTTCGGTGCTGCCGTCACAATGACCGAAGTGCTGGCCGTCCTGCGCGACTACCACCCATCCTACGCGGAAATGGTGCGCCGCTACGGGTCCGAACAGGTGCGCAATGCCGCCACCATTGGCGGAAATATCGCCAATGGCTCGCCGATCGGGGACAACCCGCCTGCGTTGATCGCACTTGGCGCGACCTTGCATCTGCAGCACGGCACGACGAAGCGCGATGTCGCGCTTGAGGATTTCTTCATCGCCTATGGCAAGCAAGACCGCATTGCGGGCGAATTAGTGACCGGCGTCACAATCCCCAAGGTGGCACACGATCTGCGTTGCTATAAAATCTCCAAACGGTTTGATCAGGATATCTCGGCTTTGTGCGGATGTTTTAATGTCACCGTCGCAGACGGTGTCGTGACCGCCGCACGCATCGCCTTTGGCGGCATGGCAGGCACACCACATCGGGCCAAAGCGGTCGAGGCGGCGCTAGTCGGCCAGGCCTGGACCCATGCCACTATCGCCACAGCCGCCGCAAAATTTGCCGATGACTACACCCCAATGAGCGACATGCGTGCCGGCGCCGCCTACCGCATGGAAACCGCCCATAACCTGCTGCATCGCTACTTTGCCGAAACCTCAGGGAAAGCGATCAATGTCTTGGAGGTGTCTGCATGAGCGTTGCGAGATCCCTGCCCCATGACGCTGCTGCCCTACATGTGACAGGTGCTGCACGTTATATCGATGACATTCCAACACCAGCCGGCACCCTGCATTTGGCCTTTGGCACATCTGAGATCGCACGCGGGACCTATGGCACACTTGATCTGACGCAAGTCCGCGCCGCACAAGGTGTTGTCGCGGTTCTGGCGGCTGATGATTTACCCTTTGCCAACGACGTCTCTCCTTCGGTCCATGATGAGCCGCTACTGGCGACAGGTACTGTTCACTACCTTGGCCAACCGCTGTTCTTAGTTGTTGCAACGTCACATCTTGCGGCCCGCAAAGCCGCCAGATTGGGACAGGTCGATTACACCGAAGAAACCCCGATCCTGACAATGGATCAAGCGCTTGCAGCAGATAGCCGTTTTGAGGATGGCCCGCGCATTTGGACCAAAGGTGATGTCGATAGCGCGCTCGGCGCGGCCGCGCACCGACTGCAAGGCCAGATCGAGATGGGCGGTCAGGAACATTTCTACCTTGAAGGCCAAGCAGCGCTCGCTCTGCCGCAAGAAGGTGGGGATATGGTGGTTCACAGCTCTACCCAGCACCCCACCGAAATTCAGCATAAAGTGGCAGAGGCCTTGGGCGTTCCGATGCACGCTGTGCGCTGTGAAGTGCGCCGCATGGGCGGTGGATTTGGCGGCAAGGAAAGCCAAGGCAACGCGCTGGCTGTCGGTTGTGCGGTTGCGGCACGGCTTACTGGGCAGCCTTGCAAGATGCGCTATGACCGCGACGACGATATGATGATCACAGGCAAGCGCCACGATTTCCGCATTTCCTATGATGTGGGCTTTGATGGCGAAGGCCGCATCGCGGGCATCGATTTCACCCAGATCACCCGCTGCGGTTGGGCGCTCGATTTGTCGATACCCGTGGCAGACCGCGCGATGTTGCATGCCGACAATGCCTATCATTTGCCCGCCACGCGGATCACGTCGCACAGGCTCAAGACCAATACGCAATCAGCAACCGCGTTTCGCGGCTTTGGTGGCCCGCAAGGCGTCGTCGGGATCGAGCGAGTGATGGATCATATCGCCGCCACGCTGGGAATTGACCCCGTGCTTGTCCGGCAACGGAATTTCTATGCTGCTATGGATGCACGCGCGCCCGAAGGTGTTCTTGAACAAAAAAAGGCAGGTTCCGGTGTGCCTTATCGTGGGCCGCATTCACCAAAGCCCATCGTGCAGACAACGCCCTATCATATGCCAGTCACCGATTTCATCCTGCATGAGATGACAGAGCGGTTGTTGGAGACATCGAACTATGAGGTGCGACGGGATGCCATTGCGCGGTGGAATGCCGAACAGCCAATTTTGAAAAAGGGCATTGCGTTCAGCCCCGTCAAATTCGGGATTTCCTTTACCCTGACCCATCTCAATCAGGCGGGTGCTTTGGTGCATGTGTATCAAGATGGCTCGGTTCATATGAACCACGGTGGGACGGAAATGGGGCAAGGTCTGTTCCAGAAGGTCGCGCAGGTGGCCGCCCAAAGGTTCGGCATTGATGTGTCGCAGGTCAAGATTACCGCCACGGATACGGGCAAGGTACCTAACACCTCTGCCACGGCGGCCTCTTCCGGGACTGATTTGAACGGGATGGCTGTCGCCAATGCTTGCGATACAATCCGCGACCGGATTGGAGCCTGTCTGGCAGACCTGCACGGCACAGATGATGTGCGTTTTGCCGATGGTCACGTGCATATTAGTGATGTCCAGATGACCTTCGCCGAGGCAGCCCAAACCGCCTATACCAACCGCGTCAGCCTTTCGGCCACAGGGTTTTACAAAACCCCTGATCTGTCATGGGACCGGATCAAGGGTGCCGGCACGCCGTTTTTCTATTTTGCCCAAGGGGCGGCGATTACCGAAGTGGTCATTGATACGCTCACAGGCGAGAACCGCATTTTGCGCTCCGATGTGTTGCATGACGCTGGAACCTCGCTGAACCCTGCATTGGATATTGGTCAAGTCGAAGGGGCCTATGTTCAAGGCGCTGGCTGGCTGACCACCGAAGAACTGGTCTGGGACGATAAAGGCCGCCTGCGCACCCATGCGCCTGCGACCTACAAGATCCCAGCCTGTTCTGATCGTCCCGATATATTCAATGTGGCCCTATGGGACGCACCCAATCCGGCGCAGACGATCTATCGCTCAAAGGCGGTGGGAGAGCCGCCGTTTATGCTTGGAATTTCCGCTTTCTTGGCCCTGTCCGATGCGGTTGCCGCATGTGGCCACACTTATCCTGATTTGCAAGCACCTGCGACGGCCGAAGAAGTCTTAGGCGCTGTAAAGCGAGCCCGCGGATGAGTACCGCAATTCGCATCACCATCACCAAGACAGCAGGGTCGGTGCCGCGCGATGCTGGCACGCAGATGTTGGTCTGGACGGACCGCACCGATGGGACCATCGGCGGTGGCACGTTGGAATGGGAAGCAATGGCCGAAGCCCGCCGCATGTTGCACGATGGGCGCAGATCGCACACGGCCCGCATCCCGCTGGGGCCTGCATTGGGTCAGTGTTGTGGTGGCGCGGTTAGTCTAGAATGGGAAGTGGCCGAGGTTATGACCACACCTTCCGCACAGCCGCTATGGATTTATGGCGCGGGTCATGTGGGGCGCGCGATTGTCAATGTCATGGCACCGTTGCCGGACTACGCGATTACTTGGGTAGACACGCACGCGAACCGGTTTCCCGACACGCAAGTTACCACTCTTGTGGCGGCGGACCCCGCCCGGGCTGTCAAGCATGCGCCCCCCAATGCGGATCATTTGATTTTGACCTACAGCCATGAGATTGACCTCGCGCTGTGCCATGCAGTGCTGTCGCATGACTTTAACAGCGCAGGTCTGATCGGATCGGCGACAAAATGGGCGCGGTTCAAAGGCAGGCTTGCTGCATTGGGGCACAGCAGCGCGCAAATTTCGCGCATCGCCTGTCCGATTGGCGACCCCAGCCTTGGAAAACACCCTGCGGCGATTGCGCTTGGCGTCGCAACTGCGATGATCAAACCACACGCCAGCCTAACAAAGGATCGTACAGGATGACTGAACCACTTTTGCGATTGCACGGGTTGACCAAAGCCTATCCCGGCGTTGTGGCGAACAAGGATGTGTCCTTTGACATCGGCTACGGCGAAGTCCACGCGCTTTTGGGTGAAAACGGTGCTGGCAAATCGACCTTGGTGAAAACGATTTATGGATTGGTGAAACCCGACGCAGGTACGATGACACTAGAGGGGCAACCGTTTCAGCCGCCAGAACCACGTGCTGCCCGCGCAGCTGGTGTCGCGATGGTATTCCAGCATTTTTCACTTTTTGACGCGATGAACGTGGCCGAAAATATAGCGCTTGGCATGGAAAAACCGCCTCCGCAGGCTGAAATTGCGGCCCGCGTACGGCATGTATCGGATCAGTATGGCCTGCCGCTGGACCCGACCCGCATTGTGGGCGAACTGTCCGCAGGTGAACGCCAACGGGTCGAGATTATTCGCTGCCTGCTGCAAGACCCCAAGCTTTTGATCATGGACGAGCCTACGTCGGTGCTGACCCCGCAAGAGGTGGCGATATTGTTCGAGACGCTGCGCAAGTTGAGTGCCGAGGGCACGGCAATTTTGTACATCTCGCACAAGCTCGAGGAAATTCGCGCGCTGTGTGACAACGCCACGGTGTTGCGATTAGGTCAGGTGGTCGGCACCTGCGATCCACGCGCGACGTCGGCCCGCGATATGGCGGAATTGATGGTTGGCACGGTTTTGCACGTTCCTGAAAAAGCCGCCCGGCCGGTGGGCGAGACGATATTGGAACTTAGCAAGCTCAGCGCCCCTGCCCCGCACCAGTTTGGCACGCCGCTGCGCGAAATCAGCGTCGCTGTGCGCAAAGGCGAAGTGCTGGGAATTGGCGGCGTTGCGGGAAATGGGCAAGATGAACTGGTCTTGGCACTGTCGGGCGAGATGAAATCGGCGCCTTCGATGATCACATACAAGGGCGCAGATATCGGGCATTTGCCTCCGAACGCGCGTCGCAAGATCGGCCTGCTTGCGGCCCCCGAAGAACGGATGGGCCACGCTGCCGCCCCCGATATGAGCTTGACCGAGAACGCGATTTTGACCGCGACCACGCGGCAAGGGCTGACCACAAACGGGTTTTTGCATTGGGGCAAGGCAAAAGAATTTGCGGAAAGTGTTATCGAAGCCTTTGATGTGCGCACGCCCGGTCCCCAGAACGTTGCACGGTCACTGTCAGGCGGGAATTTGCAGAAATTCGTGATTGGACGCGAAATTATGCAGGCACCCGAGGTTTTAGTGGTCAACCAGCCGACATGGGGCGTTGATGCCTCTGCCGCGGCGGCGATCCGGCAAGCTTTGTTGGACTTGGCGGCCAAAGGGACGGCTGTCATTGTGATCAGTCAGGATTTGGATGAATTGATGGAAATCTCTGATCGCTTTGCGGCGTTGAATGAAGGGCGGCTGTCGCAGCCCCGGCCTGCTGCTGGCCTGACAGTCGATGAAATCGGCCTCTTGCTGGGTGGCGCGCATGACATGGAGGTGGCGCATGTTGATGCTTAAGGGGGCCTCCAACGGGAGTTTAAGGGGCAAGATGATAAGGGGTGGTCGGGTATGATTATGCTAGAGAAACGCCCGCAGCCTTCGCGGGCTTGGACTTATGCGACGCCGCTGATGGCGGTTGTGCTGACGATGTTTTGTGGTGGGTTGTTGTTTGCGGCCTTGGGGCAAAACCCCTTTGTGACGATCCGCACGATTTTTCTTGATCCGCTGTTTTCTGAATTTGCATGGTTTTATCGCCCGCAGCTTTTGATCAAGGGCGCGCCTTTGGTGTTGATCGCCATTGGCTTGTCGTTTGGGTTTCGCGCGGGGATTTGGAATATCGGCGCCGAAGGACAGTATATCGTTGGCGCGATTTTTGGGGCTGCAGTGGGCCTTGCTTTTTATCCTTACGAATCCTTCATCATCTTCCCATTGATGGTTTTGGCGGGCGCGTTTGGTGGTTTCCTTTGGGCCATGATCCCTGGTGTTTTGCGGGTGAAATTTGGAACCAATGAAATCTTGGTGTCCTTGATGTTGGTCTACGTGGCAGAGCAATTGCTGGCCTCTATGGCACTAGGCACGTTACGCAACCCCGAAGGAATGGGCTTTCCGGGCAGCCGCAATTTGGCGCAATACCCATCGGCCACCAGTTGGATTGATCAATCCGCAGGCATGCATTGGGGTATTGTTGCGGCCTTTATCGCAGTGATTTTCGCCTACATCGCCCTGTCGCGGCATATTTTCGGTTTCAACGTGCGTCTGTCGGGTCAAAGCCCGCGCGCCGCCCGTTTTGCGGGCGTGAACCCGTCACGCCTGATCCTGATCTGTATGGGTATTTCCGGGGCCCTGGCCGGTCTTGCTGGCCTCTTCGAAGTCTCTGGCCCCGCAGGTCAGATCAGCATCGACTTTAACGTCGGCTATGGTTTTACCGCAATTATTGTTGCGTTTCTGGGTCGTTTGCACCCTGTCGGTATTCTGCTGGCCGGAGGGCTGATGGCACTGACGTACATCGGGGGCGAGATTGCACAGTCAAATCTTGGCCTACCGCTGGCAGCAATCCAGTTGCTGCAAGGGATGCTGCTATTCTTCTTGCTCGCAGTTGATGTGCTGACCAACTACCGCGTCCGATTTGGCAAAGGGAAAATCGCATGATGATTTCATATAGACCTTTGGCCATGGGACTTTTGATGGGGCCGATGATGCTGTGGATGATCCACGGGCAGATGACAGGTTCGGCGCAGTCAGGTTGGGCTGCGGCCGCATTCGTCGGTGCGCATCTTTTGATCCTCGCGGCCATCGTTGCCGGCGCTGTCTTTGCTGCACGGCTATCGCCAAGGATGCACGCCGTTTCAGCGCGCCTGCACCGACCGTCACTCGCGCATTTAGGTGCCATGCTGTCGGGCTTCGCGATTTCCGGTCTGGTTGTTCACTTTTTGCTGCATGGGATCGTATGATGGATCTTTCTTCAATCAATCCGATCTTGTTGCTTGCCTCTTTAATGGTCGCAGCCACCCCGATCCTGCTTGCAGCTATCGGAGAACTGGTGGTCGAACGTGCAGGGGTTCTGAACCTCGGGGTCGAAGGCATGATGATCACCGGTGCGGTCTGCGGGTTTATCGTCGCGGTCGGGACCGGATCGCCGTGGCTTGGCTTTATTGGCGCGGCCATTGGTGGGGCGTTATTGTCACTGGTCTTTGGTTTTTTGACCCAAGTTCTTTTGTCGAACCAAGTGGCTACCGGCCTTGCGCTGACCCTGTTTGGGTTGGGACTGTCGGCACTCATGGGGCAAGGCTATATCGGGGTAAAGGCGCCCAGCTTTCCAGATTGGCACATCCCGCTGCTTGGGGACATTCCTGTGCTTGGCCCGATTGTGTTTCAACATGACCCAATGGTTTATGTCGGTCTCGCGATTGTGGCGATTATCTGGGCGTTCCTCAAGTATTCGCGCGCCGGTTTGATCCTGCGCGCTGTCGGTGAAAACCACGAGGCGGCACATGCGCTGGGCTATCACGTTGTCCGCGTGCGGATCATGGCAGTCATGTTTGGCGGGGCTTGTGCGGGTCTGGGCGGGGCGTATCTTTCGCTGGTCCGCGTGCCGCAGTGGACCGAAGGTATGACTGCTGGTGCAGGCTGGATCGCGCTGGCTATCGTTGTCTTTGCAAGCTGGCGGCCCGGGCGGCTTTTGCTGGGCGCCTATTTGTTCGGCGGCGTGACTGTCTTGCAGCTAAACCTGCAAGCAGCTGGTGCGGCAATCGCGGTTGAGTATCTTTCTATGGCGCCCTATCTGGCAACCATCGCCGTTCTGGTTATTATGCGGGCTGGACGTGCGCCCGGATCACTGGGCCAATCATTCCATGCCTCACGTTAAAGGCGACACCAAAAAGACCACCAAGGGGAAAACTATGAAAATCAAATCCATCCTAACCGGTGCAACGCTTGCACTTGGTTTCGCGACCGGTGCTTTTGCCGATGCGCATCAAACAAAAGTAGGCTTTGTCTACGTTGGCCCAATCGGCGACGGCGGCTGGACCTACGAGCATGACAAAGGCCGTTTGGCTGTCGAAGAAGCATTCGGTGACGCGGTTGAAACCGTCTATGTCGAAAGCGTGCCAGAAGGTGCAGACGCAGAGCGCGTGATGACACAGATGGCTCTGCAAGGCGCTGACCTGATCTTTACAACATCCTTTGGCTACATGGACCAAACGATCAACGTGGCGGCCAATTTCCCGGATGTGAAATTCGAGCACGCAACAGGCTACAAGCGTGCTGACAACGTATCCACCTATTCCGCACGCTTTTATGAAGGCCGCGCGATCCAAGGCCACATTGCCGGTCAAATGACCGAAAGCAACATCGTGGGCTACATTGCGTCCTTCCCGATCCCAGAAGTTATCCGTGGCATCAACTCTGCGTTTCTGCATGCGCGCGAAGTTAACCCTGACGTCGAATTCAAAATCGTCTGGGCCTACACTTGGTTCGACCCAGCAAAAGAAGCCGAAGCTGCGTCCGTTCTAATCGAACAAGGCGCTGACGTGATCTTGCAGCACACCGACTCGACCGCACCGCAAGCCGCCGCTCAGGCAGCTGGCAACGTTGTGACGTTTGGTCAAGCATCCGACATGGCCGAATTCGCACCGTTCCCACGCGTTTCTTCCATCATTGACGACTGGGCACCTTACTACATCGCACGCACCCAAGCGGTTATCGATGGTACATGGGAAAGCACTGACACATGGGACGGCATCGGACCGGGCATGGTTGGCATCGGTGAAATCAGCGACGCAGTTCCTGCCGACGTCAAAGCTTCCGCCGAAGCCCTGATCGAAGCACTGCGCACAGGCGAGTACCACGCCTTCACAGGCCCGATCAACAAGCAGGACGGTTCGGTCTGGTTGGCTGAAGGCGAAATCGCTGATGACGGCACATTGGCCGGCATGAACTTCTATGTTGAAGGCATCACAGGCGACATCCCACAATAAGTTTGCCGTATAGCAATCAAAGAAGGCCTCGCAACTGCGGGGCCTTTTTTGTTGCAGACGGGGGGTCGATTTCGGCACAGTAGCACAAAAAGGATATACCATGACCGACAGTCTTGCCCTGATGGGCGTCAAGGGCGGCCCGGCAATCAAGCCTGGCTCGCATATGCCCATGTCGATGCTGTTGCGGATGAGCGGCAAGAACATTGTCATTGATGCGGGCCTCGGCGTGACCCGTGGCATTTGCGACCAAGGCGTTGCGTTGACGGATATCGATTTAATTGTGATTACACATTTGCATTCGGATCATTACCTTGAATTGGGACCCTTGTTTCATACGGCATGGACAGCAGGGCTAAAGCGCACAATCCCCGTGATTGGACCAGCAGGGCTTGACGCGTATTGGCGCGGTTTCCAGCAAAGCATGGCTTTCGACATTAACTTGCGCATGAGCGACGAAGGGCGATGCGATTTTGGCAGTCTTGCAGATATTCAATTCATGCCGGAACAGATTACATGGGACGGAATTTCGCTGCGCACGATGCGCAATATTCATCCGCCCATCATCGACAGCTTTGCGCTCCGCTTTGAAAACAAGGATCATTGCGTCGCTCTGTCGGGGGACACAGCCTATATGCCGCAGATGGCGTCTTTTGCAAAAGGCGCTGATCTGTTGGTGCACGAGGCGATGCTGCAAGATGGGGTCGAAGCGCTTTGCTCGCGCATGACGAATGGAGACGACCGCCTGCGGACACATATTTTGCGCAGCCATACAGATGCCGCAGATGTTGGCCGCATCGCGCGCGACGCGGGGGTCAAGCAGCTGGTGCTGAACCATTTCGTCCCAGACGGAGACCCCGATTTCACCGATCAACACTGGGAATATGCTGTGCGTGCGCATTGGGACGGTCCGCTCTTTCTGGGCAAAGACGGGATGAAGATTTCGCTTTAGCCTTCCAAGATTAACCAAA
>JBLHTS010000034.1:0-18074 GCA_047627695.1 Yoonia sp.
GCCGGAGCCGCGCCATCTGATCTTCGCTCAGCCAGTAAAGATTACTCATAATACCCCCCTTAGTTCGAGGAGCTTGAATCATGCAGCCTTCACAGCCTCAAGTAGATTAATGGCTCCAGAGCCTAGGGTAACAAAAAATCAGCGTATTAGCGTACTGATGGCCGTTACGCTGCGCGGCAATTCAGCAGATGCAATCGTAAAAATGTTCGGAATTGCATCTGGAACAATCAGAATTCATCGCAAGAATATATAGTCAAAATTGCGCATTAGCTCACAGGGCGAGCTTTTTTCCGAGTTCATTGCCGCAATCACGCGCAATTCAGCCAAGACCAAACGTCGCTGACCTAGCAAATATATTCTGAAGAATCTGCAACCAAAAACAAGTCGACCCGTCCACTTGGTTCTGCAAAAGTGTCGGATGTTCCGGTACCATCCCAATCAGCAAGGTATTGCTTTGATACACAGACCCCGCCTGATCTTGCCGGCGATCTGAATCGCCAGCTCATGCCCGCCTCTTCGAGGGCCCCATAAAAGCCAGCAACTCGACTGATAGTCCAGGAGCACTTCAAAAGCTGGTTGGTCTTATGCACTTCTACCTTGCCCGTTTCAGCGAAGTGCGGCGAGGACTTCGGGCGTGGCAAGACCATTCACGGGCAAACCCCGCCTGCGCTGAAAGTCACTAATTGCGGACTGGGTGTTTTTGCCAATGACACCGTCTATTGTGCCGATGTCGTAGCCGCGTGCCTCCAAGCCACGTTGTACATTCAGGCGGTCGCTTTTGGTCAATCCATTTGCGTCAGGTGGAAAGCTGCCTTGCAGAGGACCTGCGCCAGCCAGTCTGTCCGATAAGTGGCCGATAGCAATCGCGTAGAAGTCGGAGTTGTTGTATGTCTTGATCGTGTCGAAATTGCGGGTGACCGTGAAACGCACCCCATCATTTTGGGGTTGGATCGTCCTTCCAGATGGACCGCCTGTACCGGCTTCGCTGCCCCACTTCAAACCGGTTTGCCACCCGTTTTGTGCCAGGTAACTGGCGGTCGATGCAAGTGCATCGGTGGGATCATCAGCCCAGATATCGCGTCGACCATCACCTGTGAAATCAATTGCGAACGCTTCATAGGATGTTGGTATGAACTGTGTGTGACCCATTGCTCCGGCCCAGCTTCCGATGAGTCGCGACTGCGTTGTGTCGCCGCGATCTAGTATTCGTAAAGCTGCTAGCAATTGCGCTTCGTAAAACCTTGCGCGACGGCCATCAAAGGCCAACGTTGCCGTCGCAGAGATAACGGGGATTACGCCGCGTTTTTCACCAAACTGGCTTTCCATTCCCCAGATTGCCGCGACGATCTTTGCGTCGACCCCAAATCTGGCCTCAATCGAACCGAGCGTATTAGCATGCCTCGACATTGCCGCACGACCTTTGCTGATCCGTTCTTCCGACGTCGCGATCGAAAGGTAATCCTCTAAGGTGCTGCGGAATTCGATCTGGTTTCGATCACGTATGACGACACCGGGGATAAAGCCGGTTCCTGCCAGTGCCGCATTCAATGTTGCAGAAGAAATGCCTGCGCTACTGGCGCGCGGTCGAAACGCCGTGAGCCAATCTGCGAAAGCTGCATTTTCGATTGGCCGCAGGTCGGGCGGAAGATCACTACGGTTTGCAGGCTGCGCAGAGGGCGCAGTGCCTATGCATCCAGTGATACCTAAAGTACCACAACCTACGATAAAAAGGCGTCTATCAATTCTCATGTCTCTGCCATGTTTAGTCTTATTGAACCCTAAGAACAGCGCTCTTTGCAGGTCTGGTCGGATCGACAGCCCCAATGCCTAAAAACGAGCGAAGTTTCGCCAACAAGAATTTTTGCCCCGTTCCAAAGCGTTGCTTTTTGACGCGGCGGTTCTGTCCGCATGGATTCTAAAACTAGAAAGGGGTGGATTGCTCCACCCCTTTCCTCAACGTCACAGCGGCATGCGAAGGCGCAGCCCACTTGGGAATGCAAACCGGTGATTAGTTGAAGTTGTAAATCACAGATACGCCAAGTGTGTTGACACCGTCTGACAGATTGTCGTCGGATTAGCTGTTCAGGAATGTGGTCAGGCTAGTCCGCAAAGAAAGCGTTTCAGTCATCGCCACGTTCAGAGCCAATTCGTTGGTCACTGTTGTTGCTGTCTCAGAATAGATCACATCGGTGTCGTTGGTCACGTAAGTCGCATCGGACAAGCTTTTGAAGACGTTTGACGACACGGAAAAAGCTACATCCGAGATGTCTTCAGTGACGACTGGATCGGTTCCCATCGATGTCACGCGCGCTTACCTACACGGTAGCCTGGACCAGCTTGAACAGACCACTGTGTGTCGGCAGTACTATAGATGCGGTAACCCGCGCGAGCACCGACAAACAGGTCTTTTGTGAAGTCGCCTGCGACATCTGCCAGTTGGTCGAATGCAGCTTCCAATTTGCTATAGGCAAATAAAGCGTTGTTCAGGTCACGGCGGTAGTCCATGCCAACAAGCAGCGTGTCTTTCGTTTTTTCGCCGTCGTCTTCAGCATAGGACAAGTTTGCAGTCACATCAAAACCGTTGATACCGTCTAACCAACCGTAACGCAGGCCAAGGCCCAGATCGGTAGACGATTCACCGTCGTTGCTTACTGCTGTGCAGCGCAGTGCGAATGAGCCGTAGTTGCCGACTTCGCGGCCTTCGCTGCCGAAACGGCCCAGATCCCGCTCGCGGTCATCTTCGATCGCGCCTTCTAGGTCTTCACAGCGTCTGCCGATGTGTCTTGGCCGTCGAATGTTGATGTTTGTGCAGCCACACTGGTCGCAATGAAAGCGCTGATTGCGGCAATGATAAATACGTTTTTCATCGGTCACTCCTCTCCCAAAGAAGGTGACCCGCCCTGTTCTCAGATCGGGAGCATTTCTGCTGAGGCTCTCTAACGATTTATTTAAAGCAACGAAAATTCAAAATAATTTTTTTTAAAGAGAGTATCGATTATTGATCGGTGGGCACGCCAATAATTTTGACGTCTTGGTCTTTCGAAATTCCGCGCAGCTGTGTGATCACCGATTTTGAATCCGCCTCGGCTGCATTTGCAACCTGTTCCAGTATGGAATTTGCCGTCTCGCGAAGAATGGGGTCCATGTCTTTGCGCCACACGGCCCAAACCGGATAAGGAAAGCGAGGCGCATCTGCAACAAGATGTAATTGCCCGGCATCGATGTATTTCTTGACATAGCGGGTGGGCAGATAAGCCGCGCCTTGCCGGTTCACAATGAATTCAGCGGCCATCGCACCTAACGAAAAGGTTAACCCGAGATTTGTAAGCTCCGGCAATGCCAGCGCGTGCGCGCCCACGAACTCTGGTCCCCAATCGACGAAAACATACTGACCAGCCAAATCCATAGTAGGGTTAGGCCACGATGCGACCAATACGAGTTCCTCGTCCAAAACCTTTTCCGCCGCTAAACCGGGGCGCAGTTGCGGCATGTAAAAAAGCCCAACATGCATTATCCCTTCTATCAAAAACCGCGTGAGGCGATCAGGCGTCCCTAGTTCAGCACGAATATTCAGATCAGGCATATCTTCACGTAGACCGTCGATCTATCGAAACCCAAGGCGCGGCCAAAGCGAGTATTGCGCACCGATTGTCAGACTGCGTGTAAACCCCTAGGGGATGGCGACCTGTTGGCGTGCTTCTTCCCAAACGCGAATGATCGAAAGCGCGTAGCGTTCAAATTCACGACCCGCGTTTGTAAGTTCTGCACCCGCCTTTGATCTGGTGAACATCGGCTTCCCTAGCGAATCTTCCAGCCGCTGGATACGTAAGGAAACTGCCGACTGCGTCACAAAGAGCCGTTCAGAGGCCGACACGAAAGAGCCCGTGGCGGCAACTTCAAGGAAGGTCTTGAGAAGCGTGATGTCCATAGGATCTATCGATTTACAAAACTTGCAACATTCACAATTGATATTGGGTTCGCTTGCTGATGGACAGTGATATTATTTTCACCGCTTGGGCGCGTCGTTCGCGTTCAAATGCGCGGCTAGAATGTCGGAGGCGTGCAGGAACTGACGATCCGGCAGGTTTTCGATCCGACGTTGCGAAAACGGTGAACTTGGAGGCTCTCGAACAAATAACCATCGCCTGGACCCAGAATGCGTACCTGATCCCCAACCGTAAGTTCAATTTCGCCTTCAACGATCACGCCGCCTTCTTCACCTTGATGGCTCAAGTACTCTGGGCCTGTATCAGCGTTCGGGGGATAGGACTCGTCCAAGATCTGCAATGCATGCATTGTGGAATTTCCCAACTGCCGCAATGACACTGGGGCAAGACCAGACTGTGGCGAGACTTCAGTGAATTCGGCGGCAGTGAAGAATATCTTGGTGTTGTCTGCGTTTTCAATGTTTGCAAAGAATTCAGCGATACTCATTGGGATCGCGTCCAGAAGTCGTTTGAGCGATGCGATGGACGGGCTCGTTTTGTTCTGCTCAATCAGCGAAACAGTGCCATTCGTCAAACCAGCGCGTGCAGCGAGCTCGCGTTGGGACAATCCATGCGCTTTGCGAATGGATTGTAGCTTCTTGCCGATGTCCACGGACGAGCTCCTTGCAGATTAGAAAATTGTCTTGTTTTTACAGGGTAGTGCAAACGTTCTTGGATCGGAACCCAAGCAATTAAAAAAAGTATGGACATAGGAAAGTTGGCATGCGCACTTGCGCGAGAACAAGAATCCGTTGACAGTTATCTTAAACGGATTATGAGAATTTTAAACGCACCTCCCAAGATAATCAGGGAGGGTCTTTCTAAATGAAAAGAGGCCTGAGCTATGTCAACTACGTCCAAAGCAAAGCGTGCAAAATCCTCCTCGAAGCGTAAGCCGCTGATGGCAGTTGTGCCGGATACAGCAGCCCAGAAACCAACCAACGCAGCGCTTTTGGCGCGCCGTGAAACTGCTGTTGCGCGTGGCGTTTCCTCTGCCACACAAATTTTCGCTGATCGCGCCGAGAACGCCGAGCTTTGGGATGTTGAGGGCAACCGTTACGTCGATTTCGCGGGCGGGATTGCTGTTTTGAACACTGGCCACCGCCATCCCAAAGTGATCGCAGCGGCAAAGGCACAAGAAGACCACTATACCCACACCAGTTTTCAGGTGGTCCCTTACGAACCTTATGTCGCGCTGGCCGAAAAGCTGAATGCGCTGGCACCCGGCGAACATGCAAAGAAGTCGTTGCTTGTCACTACCGGGGCCGAAGCTGTCGAGAACGCGGTCAAGATCGCGCGCGCGGCAACTGGCCGGCCCGGGATCATCGCGTTTACGGGCGGCTATCATGGCCGCACGCTTTTGACGCTGGGAATGACTGGTAAGATCAGCCCTTACAAAAAAGACGTGGGCCCGTTCCCATCTGACATTTTTCGCGCACCGTTCCCATCTGTGCGTGACGGGATCACCGTCCAGGATGCGCTGACCGGACTGCGCAATCTGTTCCTGACTGATGCGCAACCAGAGCGGATTGCTGCCATCATCATTGAACCTGTTTTGGGCGAGGGCGGCTATACGCCGGTTCCTTTCGAGATGATGCATGCCTTGCGCGAAATTTGCGACAGTCACGGCATCATGCTGATTGCTGATGAAATCCAGTCAGGCTTTGGTCGCACGGGCAAGTGGTTTGCGATTGAACATTCCGGCGTTATCCCGGACCTGATCACGGCCGCAAAATCAATGGCGGGCGGCTATCCGATCGCGGGCGTTATCGGCCGCGCCGAAGTTATGGATGCCGTCATTCCTGGTGGCCTTGGTGGCACTTATGGGGGCAACCCGGTCGCTTGTGCCGCTGCACTTGCGGCAATCGAAGTAATTGAAGAAGAAGGCCTGCTGGCCCGGTCTTTGGCGCTGGGTGATATGCTGCGTATCCGTTTTGCAGAAATCGGTTCCCGTGTGGCGCCGTACCGGATGTGGGATATTCGCGGACTTGGTGCCATGTTGGCAGTCGAATTTGTGACCGATTTTGAAACGGCTGCACCGGACGCTGCCTTGACCAAGGTTGTCATTGCGCACGCACACGCGCGTGGCCTGATCATGCTGGCGTGCGGCATGCACGGAAATGCATTGCGCATCATGGTGCCGCTCACGGCGTCTGACGAGATCATCAATGAAGGATTGGAAATTTTCGAAGCAGCTTTAATCGCTGCACTAGCCGAACTGAAAGACTAAGCGACTTGCCAGTTTTTTAAACAAAAGGCGCCACTGGCGCGCCTTCTTTGTTGTTGGGACCGGATGAATGATCCGAGTGCTTTGTGTAATCTGATTACATAATCAGCAAAGGCATCATCAGCGTGGCAAGGCTAAGTACCAAGAAAAAGCCAGCCATATCGGTGATTGTCGTCAAAAGCGGTCCGCTTGCGACAGCCGGATCTTGGCCGACGTGCTTTAAGAGCAATGGGACGACACCACCGATTGACACAGCAATGATCGTGTTCAGCGCAAGCGCCATGCCGATCACCAGCCCAAGGTAGGCGTTGCCCTTCCAGACCCAGCAGACAATGCCGATCAGAATGCCAAGGACGATCCCGTTGATTACGCCAACAGAGACTTCTTTCAACCATACCCGCATCGCGTCTTTGGGACGGACCAGACCCAATGACAGTTCGCGCATCGTGACACCAACAGCCTGATTGCCGGAACAACCACTCATGTCCGAAACCATCGGGAGGAAAACCGCAATAGCGATGACAGCGGCCAAGGTTTCTTCATAGGCAGAGATCACGCTCGCGGCGATAATGTTCAGTACGATATTGGCCGATAACCAAGCAAGACGTCTGCGCGACCGGATTGCCAGCGGCATCGTGCGTAATTCGTCCCCCACAATACCCTGCAAGCGCAAGTTGTCGCTTTCTGATCGGGCAAGGACGGCGGCATCAACGGCTGTCCGCGAGATCACACCAACAAGAATGCCCTCTTTGTCGACAACGGGAAAGCCAAGGAAATCGTAATCATCAAAGAAGTCTTGCAGTGTACTCAGGTCGGAGTCGACGTTGATCGTTAAAGGCATGATCATGATGTCTTCAAGCGGCGCACTGCGCTTGGCCGTCAGCAAGCCACGCAAAGAGACAACACCGACGGGGCGACCGTCGCCGTCGATAATGTAGGGGTGCTGGCCGTTGTAGCGCTCTAGATCCTCATCATCGCTGGCAAGGCTGCGCAATACGGCACCGACGGTCTGATCGCGCCGGAATGTGAAGGCATCGGCAAGCATCAAGCCACCAGCTGTGTCAGAAGGGTATTCTGCCAACCTTCGGACGCCTGCCGCGTCTTCGGGGTCGATCCCCGCAAGGATTGCTTCGCCGTCTTCCTTGTCCAACTCGCCAAGCACGTCGGCCTGCAAGTCCGAATCGAGTTCGTCAAAGATTTCGACGGCTTTGTCGGTCTCAAGCCGTTCCAGCAGGTCGCCCGCAAGCTCGATCGGGGCTTCTTCGATTAACCGCGAAGCCAGATCAGCGGACAACAAAGAAATTAGAGTGTCGCGGTCAATCGGGCCGAAATTCAACAGTTCGCGCAACGCTTCGCTGATGGTCACACTGTCAAGTAAAGCAGTTAATTTCTCGCCATCTGCGCTGGCGAGTGTGGCCTCTAGTTCAGCGGTGAAATCCACTGTCTCGGGATCGATTTCATCATTTTTTGGGGCATTCATTTAACGTACCTCACGGCGAGAGTTGACGTATGACTTATCTGACTTGATAAAAATAATAAACAACCCTAACGTTTGATGATGAAGTCTCATTGGTTGACGGTTGGTTTAGACAAGAACCGTCATAGAGCCGACCAATAAGTGGGTTTTTTGCAAATTCTTGTCTCCGAAGCGCGCAAACCAATGACGCAGACTGGGGCATCGGGTGCCCAACAGAAAGAGACTTTCCAAAAGGAAAGCAGAATTCATCATATATTCAGGGAGAGAGATATGAATTTTTTTAAACATCTTGCATTTGCAGGGGCCATGCTGGCCGGTACTGCAACCACGGCGCAAGAACAGTTCATTACAATCGGTACTGGCGGCCAAACTGGCGTCTACTTTGTCGTCGGTCAGTCGATTTGTCGTCTAGTGAACCGTGGTACTGCGGATCATAATCTAAAGTGCACGGCACCATCTACAGGCGGTTCAATTGCCAACATCAATGCGATCATGGCCGGTGACATGGATATGGGCGTTGCCCAATCTGACTGGCAGTTCCACGCCTACAACGGCACGTCCCAGTTCGAAGGCAACCGTTTCGAGAACGCCCGCGCTGTGTTCTCCGTGCATGGCGAGCCGTTCACAGTGATTGCCCGCGCAGATGCAGGAATCACGACCTTTGCTGATCTTCAGGGCAAGCGCGTGAACATCGGTAACCCCGGTTCCGGTCAGTATGCCACGATGCAAGTCGTCATGGACGCACTTGGTTGGACAATGGACGACTTTGCTTTGGCATCAGAGCTAAAGCCAGCCGAACAAGCCGCAGCACTGGGCGACAACAAGGTAGACGCAATTATCTACACAGTGGGTCACCCGAACGGATCAATCCAAGAAGCTGTTTCCACAGTTGATGCGGTGATGATCCCCGTGACTGGTCCAGAGATTGACGCTTTGATTGCTAACAACCCTTATTATGCAGCCGCAACAATCCCCGGCGGAATGTATGAAGGTTCGCCTGAACCGACAAGCACCTTTGGTGTGAAGGCGACGTTCGTGACGTCTGCCGATGTTGATGATGAGGTCGTCTATCAGGTCGTAAAAGCTGTCTTTGACAATTTTGACCGGTTCAAGCGTCTACACCCAGCGTTTGAAAATCTCACAGAAGAAGAGATGATCAAAGACGGTCTGTCTGCTCCTTTGCATGATGGTGCTGCGCGGTACTACCGCGAAAAGGGCTGGATCGACTAAGCAGTTCTTCCTTTTTGATTGATAAATGGTGCGGCGGTTCTACCGCCGCGCCACGGCTTCCAGAAAAAGTTCGGTCAACGTACCGTCGGGGGATATCATGATAAACGATCCAAACCAGCAGCAAGCTGCTGCCATCGAAAACGCAGCCGCCGGACGTGGCGGGCTTTCACAGGATGAACTTGACGCGTTGGTCGCGTCTTCTGATACCGGTGGCCGAGGCACAACAGGCAAGGTTGGTATATTCCTTACTGGTGTCGCGCTCGCTTGGTCGATGTTCCAGCTTTGGATCGCGTCCCCGTTTCCATTCATGGTCGGCTGGGGTGTGTTTAACGACACTGAAAGCCGGTCAATCCATTTGGCTTTTGCCATCTTCCTCGCCTTCGCGGCTTTCCCCGCCGCGCGCACGAAATTCCAGCTTGGACTGGGTATCATAGTCCCCGTCGTTCTGGCCTTCCTCTTTATGAACAGCGCGAAAGTCGATACACCCACGTGGTGGATCCCGATTATTGCAATTCTGGTTGTCGCAGTGGTTGCACTTGGTTCTCCCAAAGACCGCGTGCCGGTTTGGGAATGGGCGTTGGCTATCGTAGGGGCGATGGCTGCCCTTTATCTGTTCGTCTATTACCGCGATATTTCCAGCCGGGTTGGTGCGCCGATCATGCAGGACTTTGTTGTGGCCGTTATTGGCATCATGCTTTTGCTTGAGGCGACACGACGTGCCCTTGGACCTGCATTGATGATCGTGGCGTCGGTCTTTCTTGTTTATACCGTGCTGGGCCCGAACATGCCCAGCATCATTGCCCACAAGGGCAACAGCCTATCCGAAATCGTCAACCACCAGTGGATCACAACAGAAGGTGTCTTTGGGATCGCGCTGGGCGTGTCGACCGGTTTTGTGTTTCTGTTTGTGCTTTTTGGCTCGCTGCTGGACCGCGCAGGCGCGGGTAACTACTTTATTCAGGTCGCGTTTAGCTTGATGGGGCATATGAAAGGCGGACCTGCGAAGGCGGCTGTCGTGTCCTCTGCAATGACGGGTCTGATTTCGGGTTCTTCTATCGCGAACGTTGTGACAACAGGCACATTCACCATTCCTTTGATGAAGAAGGTTGGTTTTAGCTCTGAAAAGGCGGGCGCCGTCGAAGTCGCTTCATCTGTGAACGGGCAGATCATGCCGCCTGTTATGGGTGCCGCCGCGTTCTTGATGGTCGAATATGTGGGCATCCCTTATTTTGATGTCGTCAAGCACGCTTTCTTGCCCGCTGTGATTTCCTATATTGCACTTGTCTACATCGTGCACCTTGAGGCGCTGAAGGCGGGCATGGAAGGCCTGCCACGGGCCTATGTACCAAAGCCGATCGTGCAGCGATTGATTGGCATTGCGTTTACGATAGCTGCGATCTGCGCGATTTCGTTCATTGTTTACTATGGCATGGGCTGGATCCGGCCTGCGTTCCCGAATGTCGCGGGATACATCATCTTTGCATTCCTAAGTCTCGTTTATGTTGGTCTGTTGTATGTCGCCAGCCGGGAAGAGCCGCTTGAACTCGATGATCCAAATGCGCCCGTCACAGCATTGCCATTGCCGGGTCCAACGATCCGGTCAGGCTTGCACTTTATCTTGCCGGTGGTCGTTTTGGTCTGGGCCCTGATGGTTGATCGCCTTTCCCCTGGGTTGTCGGCATTTTGGGCGACCGCTTACATGATCTTTATTCTGCTGACGCAGCGCCCGCTAACCGCAATGATGCGCGGTGAAGGCCGTCTTGCCGGAGCAATCCGTCAGGGTGTTTTAGATCTAATTGACGGCTTGGAAACCGGTGCACGCAACATGATCGGTATAGGCATCGCAACTGCGACCGCCGGTATCATCGTCGGCTCAGTGAGCCAGACCGGTGTTGGATCTGCACTTGCGGACGTGGTCGAGGTTCTTTCGGGCGGCAATATCCTTGCGATCTTGTTCCTTACTGCGGTCTTGTCGCTAATCCTTGGTATGGGTTTGCCGACTACAGCGAACTACATTGTTGTGTCTGCCTTGCTTGCGCCGGTTATCGTGACTCTGGGTCAGCAAAACGGATTGATCGTGCCGCTGATCGCGGTTCACCTCTTTGTGTTTTACTTCGGCATTATGGCTGATGTGACGCCGCCTGTTGGCCTTGCGAGCTTTGCTGCTGCGGCCGTTTCGGGTGGTGACCCTATCAAAACGGGTGTGATCGCATTCTTCTATAGCCTGCGGACAGCAGCACTGCCGTTCTTGTTCATCTTCAACACGGAATTGTTGTTGATCGATGTCAATTGGGGGCAGGGGGTGTTCGTGTTTATCATTGCGACCATAGCCATGTTGTTATTCGCAGCGGCAACCCAAGGCTGGTTCTTGGCCAAGAACCGCTTTTACGAAACAGTGGCGTTGTTGTTGATCGCCTTCACCTTGTTCCGTCCAGGATTTTGGATGGACATGATGTCGCCGCCCTACAGCGAAGAACAGCCAACCCAGATCGCGGATGCCGCTTTGATAACCCCTATCGGTGAAGATCTGCGGCTACGCGTCGCTGGCATGAACGATCTGGGTGACCCGATTGAGTTTGTAGCTGTCTTGACTATTCAAGACGGTGCAACTGGCGAAGAACGGTTAGAGAATGCAGGGCTTATGTTCCGCCGTGAGGGTGAGACGCTATTTATTGATGACGTCGCATTTGGCAGTGCTGCGGAAACCGCAGGGCTTGACTGGGATCAAGAGGTACTGCGCGTTCTGCGCCCTGTAGGCCAGCCAAGCAAGTACCTGATGTTCCTGCCCGCATTGGCGTTATTGGGTGGCGTCGTGTTCTTGCAGCTAGGCCGCACGAGACGCAAAGACGAAAAAGCCGCAGCCGCGTAAAGGAATAGACCATGTTCAAAACAGTCCTTCTGACAATCGACCTGAACGCAAAAGCGTCCTGGGAACTGGCTTTGCCGCAAGCCATTGAAATTGTGCGATCATCCGGCGGGCGGCTGCATATCATGTCGGTCGTTCCCGACATGGGCACACCGCTGGTCGAAGGTTTTTTCCCTGAAAACTTCGAGGAAAAGGCAGTTGCCGCTGCAGCAAAAGCGCTGAACCTTTTGGTTCAGGAAAACGTGCCTGCGGATATCAATGTCAAACAACATCTGGCTTTTGGCCAAATCCACAAGAAAGTACTAAAGACAATCCAAGAAACGCAATGCGATCTGGTCGTTATGAGTTCTCACAAACCCGACCGTGTTCGCGAATTCTTGATTGGATCGAATGCGGACCGAGTTGTGCGCAGATCACCTGTTTCCGTTCTTGTTGTAAGGTCGTAATAATTGCAGCAAGCAGTGCTAACGACAGCCGCTTCTGGCTGCCTCTGCCTTCACGGAGAATCTAAGATATGACCCCTTTCGCAATTGCTGGCGTCCAGATGCACGTTCATGCGCTTGAATCAAACGTTGAAGGGATGCTTCAGCGCCTTGATATCTTGATGATACGCTTTCCTTGGACGCAGATGGTATTGTTCTCGGAACTTGCGCCATTCGGACCTTTGGACCAATACGCCTTGGCACCAGAAAACGAAACGCTGGAGCAATTTCAGGCCGCTGCGGTTAAACACGGCGTTTGGCTGATCCCCGGTTCAATGTTTATCACCGATCCAGTAGACGGGCGTATCTATAACACCTCATTCGTGATCAATCCGCAGGGCGAAATCATCCGCCGCTATGCTAAGATGTTCCCGTTCCGCCCATACGAGGCTGGCGTTGCAGCAGGCACAGATTTCTGCGTGTTTGACGTACCTAATGTCGGCCGTTTTGGACTGTCGATCTGTTACGATATGTGGTTCCCAGAAACGACGCGCCAGATCACCTCGCAGGGGGTCGAAGTATTGTTGCACCCGGTCCTGACAGGCACAACTGACCGTGACGCAGAGCTGGCAATTGCCCGTGCCACGGCCGTGCAATTCCAATGCTATGTGATTGACGTTAACGGGTTGGGTGCCGGTGGTATTGGCAAATCATGCGTGGTTGATCCAACGTCAATGGTTCTGCACCAGTCAGGTGGTCAAGAGGATATGTTCCCAATTGAGATCGATCTCGACATGGTGCGTCGCCAGCGTGAAACTGGGATGAAAGGTCTGGGTCAAGTGCTTAAGTCTTTCCGCGACCGCTCAACCGATTTTTCCGTATATGACCGCGCCAGCGGCACGGACGCATACCTCAAAACACTGGGCCCGCTTGAGACACCGGGCAAAGGGGCGACCGCAGGCCTTGATACAATGGCACCCGAAATGCGTGTGCCTTATCCTCAGTTGACAACGGGGTCAGGCATTGGGTCCAACTACGCCCAAAAAGCCCCTCCTGCCTTCCCGGACGAGCCTTTGCCAAACCCAACTGCGGGCACTGCAACGCCCGCGCCGGACGCTACGACTGCCGAAGAGGCAATTGACCTAGCGGCTATGCCTAACCCACTTGTCAAACTGGGTGTTCTTACCAGAACGGACGGTTCATCAATTGATTAAGCTGCCGCATCACGACCACTTTAATCTGGCGCCGCCACGCGGCGTCAGAATCGAAGCCTACAAGGCGACTAAATATGCTGATCGCAATGGGAAACCGCAGATGATGCGGAGCATACCCATCGTGTTGAACCCCACTTAAGGAGAACTATCGATGGATTCTGTCAGCGACTATTACTCTGCAACGCAACTGCGCACCGACAGATGGAGCGCATTGCGCGAAGTGACTTCGGGTCTTGCACGGAATATGCCGGGCAAAATATCGGCGAAAGATCGCACCAGGGTACAAGAACTTTTCGACTCGTTGGCCTTGATCGAACCCTACTGGGCCTTTCCCGGCATGGCGGCTTTTGACCACATGCGGCGCCAGTTTGACCATAACAGCTTTGGGGACCTGTCGTTTTCAGTGCACCGTGTCACGCGGGCCTTGACCACTGGTGCGTACCGCAGGCGGCATATCCCGCTTGAGCGCGATAGTATGGACAAAGAAGAGCACGACGACGAGGCGCTTTTGTCGCCCGAAGCGCGCGCACTGACCCGGCCATATTTCGAAGTGCTGATCGTCGATAGCGTCAGCGAGCAGCAAGAGCGCTGGCTTAGGAATAATGTGTCGCGGATGCGCCGACTTGAAGACCCGTTCACTTACGAAGCCCTGGTCGTTCCAAGTCTTGAAGACGCGCTGATTGCTGTTCTTTTCAACCACAACATTCAGGCTATCGTTGTGCGTCCGGGCCTTGTGCTGAAATCGGATCTGGACAATGAAATTCTGCATAGCTTCCTGAACCGTGCAGGCGGGGCAGCGGCGATTGATGACATGCAGCCCGAAGACTACGGGCCAGAACTTTGCCGCTTGATCGGACGGGTAAGGCCGGAACTTGATGCCTATCTGGTGACTGAAAGATCGGTTGAGGACATCGCAGGGTTGGATCTGGGGATTTGCCGACGTGTTTTCTATAATCAGGAAGACTTTTTAGAACTGCATCTGAACATCCTGCGCGGTGTTGAAGCCCGCTATAAGACACCGTTCTTTACTGCTTTGGTGAACTATTCCAAGCAGCCGACGGGCGTCTTCCACGCCATGCCTATCAGCCGCGGAAAGTCGATAACGCGTAGCCATTGGATTCAAGATATGGGTGCGTTTTACGGACCCAACATCTTTTTGGCGGAAACCTCAGCCACGTCGGGCGGACTTGATAGCCTGCTTGAGCCGCACGGGCCGATCAAAGAAGCGCAGGAAATGGCAAGCAGGGCCTTTGGTTCAAAGCAAACATTCTTTGCGACCAACGGTACATCGACTTGCAACAAGATTGTTGTGCAAGCCGTCGTGCGCCCCGGTGATATAGTGCTTGTGGACCGTGATTGCCATAAATCGCACCATTACGGCATGGTGCTGGCAGGTGCCGAAGTGGTCTACCTCGATAGCTATCCGTTAAATGAATATTCGATGTACGGCGCTGTCCCACTGCGCGAAATCAAGCATCAGCTGCTTGCGCTGAAAGCGGCGGGCAAACTGGACCGCGTGCGGATGTTGCTTTTGACAAACTGCACATTTGACGGGCTGGTTTACAACGTCGAGCGCGTCATGGAGGAATGTCTGGCGATCAAGCCTGATCTTGTCTTCCTTTGGGACGAAGCCTGGTTTGCTTTCGCGCGTTTTAGCCCGACATACCGCCAACGCACCGGAATGCGAACGGCCAATAACTTGCGCAAACGCTTGCGCACGGACGCGCACAAGGCGGCCTATGAAGCACAGCAAAACGATCTTGCTGACGCAAGCGACGAGGTTTGGTTAGAGACCCGCCTAATTGCTCCTCCAACGGCAAGGATCCGCGTTTACGCAACACAATCAACGCATAAAACCCTGACGTCTTTGCGGCAGGGTTCTATGATCCATGTGAACGATCAGGACTTTAAGGGCGAGGTCGAGCAAAGCTTTCATGAAGCTTACATGACCCATACGTCCACCTCTCCGAACTACCAGATCATCGCCTCGCTTGATGTGGGTCGGCGACAGGTCGAACTTGAAGGGTTTGAATTCGTTCAGCGCCAAATCGAAGCGGCTATGTCAATGCGCCGCGCGATCTCTTCGCATCCGACACTGCAAAAGTACTTTAAGGTGCTGACCGCTGGCGACATGATCCCCGAACACCACCGCCAAAGCGGCGTGACCAGCTATTACGACAACGAACAAGGCTGGACGGACATGTGGGATTGTTGGGCCCAAGATGACTTTGTTCTGGACGCGACACGGGTCACGCTTGCAGTGGGCGGAACTGGATGGGATGGTGACACATTCAAGAATAAGATCCTGATGGACAAATACGGCATCCAGATCAACAAGACCTCACGCAATACGGTGTTGTTCATGACGAACATCGGCACAACGCGATCGTCGGTTGCCTATTTGATTGAAGTGCTTGTCGAAATCGCCAATGAGTTGGACGATCTGCTGGATGACGCCTCAAAGATGGAGCGGCTGTCGTTTGATCGTCGGGTCAAGAACCTGACGGAAAACTACCCGCCATTGCCTGACTTTAGCCGGTTCCATGACGCGTTCCGGCCAGATGATGTGACGCCCGAAGGTGACATTCGCACCGCTTATTATCTGAGCTATGATGAAAAAAACTGCGACTACCACGAACTGGAAGGGTCGTTGAAAGACGCGCTTGATGCCGGTGAGGAAGTCGTTTCCGCAAGCTTTATCATCCCCTATCCGCCAGGATTTCCAATCCTTGTACCGGGGCAGGTGATCAGCAAAGAAATCCTCGCTTTCATGCTTGCTCTCGATGTCAACGAAATCCACGGATATCGCGCTGATCTGGGTTTGCGCGTCTTTACCCCAGAGGCTTTGGCGAGCGTGCCGAAGGTCACAAACTGCAAAACTGTAGCAAAAATATAGGGAAAGGCCAAACCATGCCAACAGTGCTCAAGAATATCTCAGAAATCAGGCGGTTCTTTCACCGGAATGAAGATCCGATCTATTTCATCTCGGCCACCAATTTTAATCTCTTGGGGCTCGACGAATGGGTGAAGAACTTCAAGTATATTTGCTACATCGACTGCTACGGCGGCAAGCACCCTAACGTGTTTTGCCCATCTGAGCAGCCACATGCGGAATTCCAGTCCATCGAGGACATCAACAACTATCTCTTGCAGCACAAAGAGGTCATCGACTTTATAAAACGGCGCGGCGGCAAGCCCAAGTTCGTGTTCTTGATGTTCGACGAAGAAACAGAGCGTCTTTCAAAAGAACTGGGTGCTGATGTATGGTTTCCGAAGGCCAACTTGCGCACGTCGATGGACAACAAGATTGCGACTGTTCGCATCGGCAACAAGGCAGGTGTACCGTCGGTGCCAAACGTCTTGGCCGAGGTTAAGTCTTACGAAAACCTACGCGAGATATGTGAAAAAGCCGATATCGGCCATGATCTAGTCCTGCAATCTGCCTTTGGTGACAGCGGCCATACAACTTTCTTCATCAAATCTGAGGCTGATTTCCGTCGCCACGAACACGAAATCATCGGCGAGGGTGAGATCAAGATCATGAAGCGGATCGACTGCCGTGGTTCAGCAATTGAAGCTTGCGCAACCAAAGAAGGCACGATTGTTGGCCCGTTGATGACCGAACTTGTTGGTTTTAAGGACCTGACGCCATACCGCGGCGGTTGGTGTGGCAATGAAATCCTGTCGACTGCCTTTCCACCAAAAGTACGTCAGAAAGCACGTGAAATGACGTTCAAATTTGGTGAACAACTGCGCAAAGAGGGTTATCGAGGGTACTTTGAACTAGATTTCCTGATTGACAAAAAGACCAACGAGATCTGGCTGGGGGAACTGAACCCACGCATCACTGGTGCTTCGTCCATGACTAACCATGCGGCGTTCGCCCATGCTGACGCGCCTTTGTTCCTATTCCATCTGCTTGAATTTTCTAAGAAAAAGTTCGATCTGGACACAACCGAATTGAATAATCGTTGGGCCAACCCTGACATGATCGACAGTTGGTCACAGATGGTGATCAAGCACACAGATGATAACGTAGATATCTGTTCGGGGGCGCCAGAAACGGGCATCTACAAGATGCTCGAAGATGGGCGTGTTGTTTTTGACCGCTTTGATTATCACCGCCGCGCGGTTGAATCTGAAAACGAAGCCTTCTTCTTGCAGATCATGCAGCCGGGCAGTTACCGCTATGAAGGTGCCGATATCGGTATTCTGGTGACACGCGGGCGTTCAATGACGAAAAACTTTCAGTTGAACGAGCGCGCGAAAAAGTGGATTCACGGCATCAAACAGACCGTTCACGGCACAGCACTTCCCGTAGCAAATGCGGGACCTGCAATCGCTGACCCTGCGTTCAAAATCCTGTAAAGGAATAGGATCATGCTTTGGCGTGCCCTCAGCGAAGATATGCCCGGCCCCAAGTGGGCCGGGCTTTTTGCGGAATATTGGCCGCATTACAAACGCTGGTGGCTCAAGGCCGGCGACGCTGCACGGCCGACCTATCTGAAAAGTCGGGGAGCGCTTAAAGAACACATGCCAGAAATACTGCCGCTTTATGACAACCTGTGCGAGCTTGCTGGCGGGGGTGACCAAGCGGCGCGGTTCTTAAGTTTTTACTGCCCGCCGCCATACCTTTCCGGTTGTTCGCAGGC
>JBLHTS010000035.1:0-18034 GCA_047627695.1 Yoonia sp.
ATCACCCAGACGCCACATCCCATAGACGATGCGGCTGAATGAAAAGTCGTTTGTAATCTTGATACGGTTCAACGGCGTTGTCCTGTCCCGAGTGGTGTTGCTGGTGTCTCTGACGGCACCCGCCCGTAGGCATGGGGCAGCGAGCAAGTTTTAAGGTGCGGCATGACGCGGCTGCCAAAGTGTTCTGCCTCGTCAATATGCGGGTAACCCGAAAAGATAAAAGCACGGATTCCCATTTTTTGATAGGCTTCGATTTTGGACATGACTTGGTCGGTAGACCCGACCAGTGCGGCCCCGCAACCAGACCGCGCGCGCCCTACGCCAGTCCAGAGGCCAGGTTCGACATAACCGAATTTATCGGCCAGTTCGCGGGCTTTTGCTTGGTGTGAAACGCCCAGCGAAATGCTGTCATGGGCGCGGTCGCGGATCAGTTTGCCGTATTCATCGTCGAGCTTTGAGGCGATGTAGTCGGCGTATTCCTTGGCTTCTTGTTCGGTGTCGCGCACGATCATATGCACCCGCAGACCGTAGTCGAGTGTGCGGTTATGCGCCGCAGCGCGGGCGTGCACGTCTTTCATGCGCTGTTCCAGCTGTGCCATCGGTTCTGGCCACATCAGATAGACGTCACATTGTGCACCGCAAAGTTCCAAAGCGGCTGGTGAGTAACCGCCAAAATAAAGCAGTGGCCCGCCGTTTTGCTGGTAAGGTCGTGCGGGATCGGTTGTCAGTTTGGAAATTTGGTAGATGTCCCCGTCATAGCTGACCTCATCTTGGGTCCAGCACTTGCGCAGGATTTCAACGACTTCGTGGCTACGCTTGTAGCGGTAGCTACTTTCGGCCACTTCGCCGGGGAAATCGGAACTGATGACATTTAGCGTCAGACGCCCTTTGAGCATGTGATCAAGGGTCGCGATGGTGCGCGCCAGCATGATCGGCTGCACCTCGCCACACCGGATTGCGGCCAGAAAATTGATCTTTTCGGTCAGCGGGGCCATGCCTGCGACAAAAGACAACGTGTCTTGGCCGACCTGATAGGATGATGGGGCAAGAATGTTGCGAAAACCCTGCTTTTCCGCGGTCAGCGCAATGTCGCGGCAGTGTTCCCAAGAAGACCTTAGATCACCGTCAGGCACGCCAAGAAACTGATAATCATCAGAGCAGAGCGCCGAAAACCAAGAGACCTCAGCCGCGTCAAGGTCTGCACTTGTGACGGGAACGATGGTCATTGATTCTCCTCCCCAGAAGACTGTCTTTGCACTTGCCTAGCACGCAATTATCTGTGCAACAATAGTGTATCAATTTTCACGTGTGGACCAGAGGAGGGGTCGCCATGGCGAAAACCTCTGCTTTGCCCAAGTTCATCCAGTTGAGTGAAATGCTCATCCGCGAGATCGCAGCAGGGCATTTGACCGATGGCGCGCGTCTGCCGCCAGAGCGTGACATGGCGGACGATCTTGGGGTCGCTGTGGGCACGTTGCGCAAGGCATTGGCGGATGTCGAAGCAAAGGGTTTGTTGGACCGTGTGCACGGGTCGGGTAACTATGTGCGTCACCGGCCCGCGGTGGATTCAGTTTACGCGTTCTTTCGGCTCGAGCTGTTAAAAGGTGGCGGGCTGCCAACAGCAAAGGTGCTCGCGGTGGATCGTTTGCCCAAACCGGATGCATTTGCACGTTTGGGTGGGCACGCGGAAGGTCACCGGATCATCCGGTTGCGGTCTTTGGGCGGCACAATGATTGCGCTCGAAGAGATTTGGCTGGATGGAGCGCAGCCTGCACAGATCGCGGTCAGTGATCTTTCAGATTCGCTTTATCACTTTTACAGGCATGAATTGGATGTGGTGATAGCGTCGGTCGAGGACCGGATCGGACTTGATCCGTTGCCTGACTGGACACCGGATGCGTTTCATCTGAAAGCGGGCGAAATTGCAGGCTATATCGAGCGCGTCAGTTGGACCGCTACCAAAGAACCAGCAGAATTTTCGCGCACTTGGTATGATGCCAAACGCGCTGTTTACATCTCTCGAATGGGAAAAGGCTGAACGACGTGGACACGGTAAATTATGGCATCATCGGCTGCGGTATGATGGCGCGCGAGCATATTCAGAATATCAATTTGCTGCCGGCAGGGCGGGTTGCGGTCGTCTATGATCCGGTGACAGAGCTTGCGGTATCTGCGGCCACTTTGGCGCAGGATGCGCATGTCGCGGCCTCGCTGGATGAGTTGTTGGCGTTTAAAAACCTTGATGCCGTTGTGATTGTTAGCCCGAACTACCTGCATGCGCAGCAACTCAAGCAGATCACGGTAAAGCGTCCAATGCCGATTTTGTGCGAAAAGCCGCTTTATACTGATCCGGCTGACGCAGCAGTCTTGGAAAGGCTGTTCGCCGACTATCCGCATCCGGTTTGGGTGGCGATGGAATACCGCTATATGCCACCAGTTGCGGCCCTGGTTGCCCAAGCAGAGCAGGCGACAGGTGGCATCAAGATGCTGACAATCCGCGAGCACCGCTTTCCGTTCCTGCCAAAGATCGGCGACTGGAACCGCTTTAACGTCAAAACTGGAGGCACTTTGGTTGAGAAATGCTGCCACTTCTTTGACCTAATGCGCCTGATCTTGGACGATGAGCCTATCCGCGTGATGGCCAGCGCAGGGCAGTCACTGAACCATCTTGACGAACGTTACGAAGGTGAAGTGCCCGATATTTGGGACAACGGCTATGTGATTTTGGATTTCGCCAAAGGCGCGCGTGCGATGCTTGAACTATGCATGTTTGCTGAAGGGGCGCGTTACCAAGAAGAAATCAGCGCGGTCGGCCCGAAAGGCAAGATCGAGGTGTTTGTGCCGGGGCCGGGGCGGTTTTGGCCAAAACTTTTAGGTGAACCGCCTGTGCCGCAGTTGGTCATCAGCCCACGTGCGCCCAAAGGGCCTTTTATATCTGAAATCCCTGTGGATCCGACATTGCTGGAAGCAGGCGATCACAACGGATCGACCTTCTATCAGCATCAGCGTTTCAACGCGGTTGTGCGGGGCGAAGGCAAGGTCGAGGTCACCTTGGCCGATGGGGCCAAGGCGATCGCGATTGGACTGGCCGCGCAAGAAAGCGCGCGCACCGGTCAAGCTGTTTTGCTTTAGTTTTGGGCGGTGACTATCTCGAAGCAGGCATCGCCTTCGCAGCGCACAAGCACCCCTGGGACGTAAAGTTCCTGATTATTATTCACGATAATATACGCGCCTTCTTTGAAACCAGCGAATTCACCGACAAGCGTGATCCCTTGGTCTTCAAAATTAGCGTAATCTCATTTGCGCTGACCATTGCAGGTGCTGTCATCGCGGCAGCGGCAAACAACACTGCTGGCATAACTCTCTTTAGCGTCGTCATCATTACTCAAAAAAACCTGTTACAAACGTACACTGAGGGCGGCGGTATGCGGTAAATTGTGCCCATGCGACGGTCAATGAAATTTCACAAAATATATTCATACCCTGCCCAAAAGTTCACTTTGAAAAGCTCAAATTCATATTGAGTTTACCAAATGTATGTTATGATTGTATTTATTCTGAAAAAATTAATCCTAAGTTGAATAAATTGGAAACGTCGGCTTCTTGTTCACAATGCTTGCCTAAAGTGACTAACCTATGTGGCACATTAACTCTGATGTGCTTGAAACGCTTTCGCTCAACATTGCTATCGGGGGCTGGTCCGTTGTCTTTCGCGCGCCTAGTATCTGTGCGAAAGACGCAAAAGATACCTTTGAGGACGTCGGAGACATTTTTATGCCTAGCAACACAGCCACGCAGGCAGCTCGATTTTCGGTTGCCCCAATGATGGATTGGACGGACCGGCATTGCCGGTATTTGCACCGCCTCATGTCGCAACATGCATTGCTCTATACCGAGATGGTGACCGCACCCGCGATTATCCATGGTGACCGCGACCGGCTGCTTGGGTTTCAAGCCGCCGAGCAACCCTTGGCATTGCAGCTTGGTGGGTCTGACCCTGCGCAGCTTGCGCAGGCGGCGCGGATTGGGGCGGATTATGGTTACGCAGAGGTGAACTTGAACTGCGGCTGCCCGTCGGATCGGGTGCAATCGGGCAGCTTTGGCGCGATCTTAATGGAAAATCCAAAGCTGGTTGCAGATTGTGTCGCGGCCATGATTGCGGCTGTAGATATTCCTGTGACCGTAAAGTGCCGGATCGGTGTAGATGAACAGGACCCAAGCGGCGTTCTGCCCGATTTCTTGGCGCAGGTTTCTGCGGCGGGCGTGGATCGTTTTTCAGTCCATGCGCGCAAGGCATGGCTGCAAGGTTTAAGTCCAAAAGAAAATCGCGACATCCCGCCTTTGAACTATGATTTAGTGTTTGATATGAAAGGTTTGTTTCCCCATCTTCATCTATCGGTGAATGGCGGGATAGAAACCCTGGACTCAGCGCAGGATTTTTTGGATCGCGGTATGGACGGTGTCATGATTGGGCGCGCGGCCTACCATACGCCTGCGCAGATATTGCTTGACGCGGACCAGCGCATTTTTGGTGGTGGCACGACGCGAAGCGCGGAAGAAGTCGTGCATTTGATGCTGCCCTATATCGCAGATCACCTTGCACAGGGTGGCCGCTTGGGGCAGATCACGCGTCATATGATGGGCCTCTTCCAAGGGCGACCCGGTGCGCGGGGGTGGCGCAGGCATCTGTCTGAAAATGTTCATGTAGAGGGTGCCGGACCAGAGGTCGTATTGGCCGCCCTTGATCACGTAACGCGGCTTGCCGCTTGAGGAATGACACATGGATGACGTGATGCTGCTAGCGACAATGGCAGGTATTTTATTGGTATTGGGCGCTTTTGCAGGGATTTTAGCTGGCTTGCTGGGCGTCGGAGGCGGCATCATTCTGGTGCCTGCGTTTTTCTATGTCTTTAGCGGCTTAGGCTATGACAGCCCGCAGTTGATGCAGATTTGTTTGGGGACTTCGCTCGCGACGATCATTGTGACATCTGTTCGCTCGGTTTTGGCACATCACAAAAAAGGTGTGGTCGAATGGGAAATCCTCAAAACTTGGGTCATTGGTATCGCGATTGGCGCGGCATTGGGTGTTACGGTAGCGTCATCGCTGCGGTCCGATGTCTTGCAGGCGATCTTTGGTGGGCTTGCCATTTGTGTGGGCCTCTACTTGGCTTTTAGCAGTGCAGCATGGCGTTTGGGTGAAAGAATGCCGGGGGGCATTGTGCGCGCTATCGTGTCGCCAGCCATCGGGTTCCTATCGGTTTTGATGGGTATTGGCGGAGGATCATTTGGCGTGCCGACGATGACTTTGTTTGGCGTGCCAATTCACCGCGCAGTTGCGACGGCCGCTGGGTTTGGTGTGATCATCGCGGTCCCTTCGGTCATTGGTTTCTTAATGGTGGATATTGAGGTCGCGCCGCCCCTCACCGTTGGCGCTGTGAACTTTCTCGCTTTTGGCTTGGTAGTGTCGATGACCTTGATCACGGCACCATGGGGCGCGGCGCTGGCGCACCGATTGGACCCCGGACCGCTTAAGCGGTTGTTTGGCGGTTTCCTGATCCTTGTTGCAGTGAACATGTTGCGCAAAGCTTTCGGATGGTAGCGGAGGCACTGACACGCGATGGCTACGCGGTTTTCCCGCATGACCCGCGCGTGGCGGATTGGGCCAACGCGACTTACGACCTAGGCTGCGAGGTCTTGCGCGGTGATGGCGAACGTCGCCATGGTCGCACATGGTTCGTCGGAGTGGATGCCTTGCCAAATGCCCCTGACGGTAGCGTTGCGGGCGTACCGCTAGCGGGAGAGTGGTTGCAGTATGTAGACGTCCCGCCAGCTTGGCACGCCGCTCAACTGTCGGTCGTGTTTCCCGGCTATCCCCAGCAGGACGCCAATGAAAGCGATGCTGCGCACAAGTTTCGGCGCAATAGGGATGCGGCGCATGTGGATGGGTTGCTGCTAGAAGGTCCGGATAAACGGCGACATTTGCGCGAACCGCATGGGTTCATCGTGGGTTTGCCCCTGAACGACGTCGCCGCGAGTCCCTTGGTTGTTTGGCGGGGCAGTCATGTGATCATGCGCAGGGCGTTCCTACGCGCATATGCCGCCCACAATTCTAAGAACTGGGGTGATCTTGATGTGACTGATGCTTATCAGGCCGCCCGTCGCGAGGTGTTTGAAACCTGCAAACGGATCCCACTTGTCGCAAAGGCGGGGCAGGCGCTCTTGCTGGATCGGCATCTGTTGCATGGCGTGGTCGCTTGGGACCCTGCAATTGCAGACGACATGCGAATGGTTGCTTATTTTCGGCCACAGATTCCCGTCGCCGACTGGCTTTAACTGTCGCGGCCTTGGCGAAGTTGGAGAAAGTCGCGCAAGGATTTCCCGACTTCATCGACAAACAAGCTGGGTAAGTTGCGCAGGCTGGTAATCTGATCGACACGGACCTCTTCAAATGCGCGGGTTGTTTCACACCAGACCACACAGGTCCAAAGGCGACCCCAGTAGTCCAGCTGCAGTGGGCGCACGATCCGCTTGGTCGCGTTAAGCACCATTTCCAGTTTTTGGCGGGTGCGAACCGCTTGGCGCAGGTTAGGCAGATGCTGGAACCCGCGGGCTGCATCGGCAAAGGGGTAGATTGCAAAACCGTACCCATGGGGTGAGCGGCTACGATCCTCTGGCATGACCGCGTCCAGCTTGGACGTCAGGGATGTGGCTGCTGCTGACAGTTCAGCGTCTTCGCTATGGGCGACCGCGCTGAGGCCGATATGCAGGGCTTCCATCTCGGTCATGGTCAAGTTTAGCGGGGGCAGGGTGATCGCAGCGGTGACGCGGTAGCCGATACCACGCTCGCCTTCGATCGGGACGCCGGAGGAGGCGAGGGTTTCCATATCGCGGTAGATCGTGCGGAAGGACACATTGGTCGCTCGCGCCAAATCTCTGGCACGGTGCAAAGTGCCGTCGCGCAGGATTTGGACCAGCTGCATTAATCGGTCGGCACGGCGCATTTGGGATCCTTTCGATTCGGGGTAGTTTTGCCAATTTTATGTCAACTGACAAGTTATTGTCACAAAGTGGCGAAAACCCTTGTGATAAAGGGGATTGAGGGGTGCCAAAATATCATTTCCTACTTCCCTTGTGCGCACTGCGCGCCTATTTATCTTTGCAGATGAATTAACCCAAGCCGGGCGCATGACCCGACAAAGGAGAGAAAGATGCTTAACAATATTGGTCTTCCCGGTCTTCTACTGATCGCCGTCGTGGTTCTAGTTCTGTTTGGACGCGGCAAGATTTCCAGCCTGATGGGCGAAGTCGGCAAAGGCATCACGGCTTTCAAAAAAGGCGTTGATGACGGCAAGCAAGAAATCGAAGACAGCATGGCAGAAGCCAAAGACGTCACACCGCAAGACGACAAAGACAAAGACAAAGACAAAGTCTAATCTTGGCGTTTCCCCGATCTTATAAGGACGGCAGTTAATGTTTGGTCTTGGCGCAAGCGAAATGGTGGTGATCGGCATTGTTGCCTTGATCGTCATCGGTCCCAAGGATTTTCCGGGGCTGTTCCGCACGATGGGGCAGTTCACTGGCAAAGCCCGCATGATGGCGCGAGAATTTTCACGCGCAATGGATCAGGCAGCGGATCAAGCGGGCGTGAATGATATTTCCAAGACATTGAAAGCGGCGGCAAACCCCAAGAAATTCGGGGCAGATAAGCTCAAGGAATCGACGGGCATGGCTAAAGGTCCGGCAACGTCGGCATTGTCAGAAGAACGGCAGGCGGCGAAGGAAAAGATGAGCAAAGCCATGGGGGATGCCGCAGTCGCGCGCAAAGCCCGTGAAGAAGAAGTGGCTGTTCAGGCAGTCGCTGAACCTAAAGTCGCACCTAAGACAACAAAGACAACAAAGACAACAAAGACCACCAAGACACCCAAAACGCCCAAACCAGAGGCTGACGCATGAGCACCCAAGACGATATGGAAAGCAGTTCAGCGCCATTGCTGGAACACCTGACAGAACTGCGCTCGCGGCTGATCTATTCTGTCTCTGCCTTCCTTGTGGGCATGATCATTTGTTTTTCGTTTGGCAGCATGCTTTTGGATTTCCTGCTGATGCCGATCGAGCGGACGATGCGCAGCTTGGGAAACCCCAACCCTGTGATGCAGTACACCGCACCGCAGGAATACTTCTTTACGTTGATCCGGATTGCGATGGTGGGAGGTCTAACGATTTCCTTCCCTGTCATCGCATATCAACTTTGGCGCTTTGTCGCCCCCGGCCTTTACCGCAATGAAAAGAATGCATTTCTACCGTTCATCATTGCCTCACCTGCTTTGTTTTTGATTGGGGCAGCCTTTGCGCATTACATCGTCGTGCCTTTAGCTATGGCGTTCTTTTTGGGCTTTGCGGACCTGCCGTCTTTCGTCTCAGCCTTGATGGTTGAAGGTGTGAAACTGCCCCCAGGAACCGAATTTCTGCCGGGTGCTACGGGTGGACTTGCGCTGCCTGCGGCCGCGGCCATCGCAGACAGCGGTGTCGACATCGTCTTTAACGGCAAGGTGAACGAAACGCTTGATATCACGCTCAAAATGATTGTGGCGTTTGGCGTATGCTTTCAGTTGCCTGTGCTGTTGACGCTGATGGGCTCTGCCGGACTGGCCAGCTCTCGCGGCCTGCGCGGTACCCGCAAATATGCGATGGTTGGCATTTTGATTGTTGCCGCTTTGGTCACCCCCCCTGATGTCACTACACAGTTAATCTTGTTTGTCGTGGTCTACGGTCTGTACGAGATTTCGATCCATTTGGTCGCAGCCGTCGAGCGTAAGAAAGACCGCGTGGCCCGTGCTGAAGGTATCATTGGCGAAGATGAAAGCCTGTTTGACTTCGACGAAGATGATCTGGGCGACGATGAAGCACCAGCTGACGCAGATCCGAAATCGTGAGCAAGAAGACCCAGAAACGGATTGCTGAGGCGCTAGAGCGCCTTAGCCCTGCGGCGGGTGCTGTCCCGGACTTTGCGCAAGCCTCGGCTTTTGTCTGGCATGCCGATCCGGATCGGTTGGAACCAGTCGCGCAGGTAAACCGGATCGGGGTTGATCTGCTTGTCGGTGTTGACCGATCCCGCGATACGCTGATGGCAAATACGTTACAGTTTGCCGCTGGAATGCCGGCTAACAATGCTTTGCTTTGGGGCGCGCGCGGCATGGGAAAATCAAGCCTTGTCAAAGCGATACATGGCGCGGCTTGTGTAAAACATCCGAACCTCAAAATGGTTGAAGTCCAGCGCGAAGACCTGCCCAGTATTGGCCGTTGCCTGAATATGCTGCGTGGCGCGGATGCGCGCTTCATTATGTTCTGTGACGATCTGTCTTTTGGCCATGACGATGCGCATTACAAATCGTTGAAAGCGGTTTTGGATGGCGGGATCGAAGGGCGACCAGAAAATGTTGTCCTTTATGCCACGTCAAACCGGCGGCATCTGATGCCACGCGATATGATTGAAAACGAACGATCGACCGCGATTTCACCGTCCGAAGCGGTCGAAGAGAAAGTCTCGCTTTCAGATCGGTTCGGGCTGTGGCTTGGTTTTCATCCATGTACGCAAGATGAATATCTAGCGATGATCCGCGGCTATTGTGATGCCTACAATGTCGATTTAGACGATGCCACTTTGCGGGCCGAAGCGATCGAATGGCAGGCGACACGCGGCAGCCGCTCTGGTCGGGTCGCATGGCAATACTTTACTGATTTGGCAGGTCGTCGAGGTGTGCTTTTGGCGTAAGGCGGACTATGATCCACCTTACGTGTTTCTAGATCAGGGTAGATAGTCAGCAGGATCAAGGCTTTGCAATCCGCGACGGACTTCGAAGTGCAAGAAACTCGGGTTGCCTGACCGGACCTTACCAATGGTTTGACCACGCGACACGCTGTCGTTCTTGGCGACTGACAGCCCTTCCATCTGCGTATAAACGGTCAAAAGCCCATCGCTGTGTTTAAGCACAACAATTGCCCCGCCGCTTGTATCCGTAGTGACCGCTGCGACAGTTCCACTATCAGCAGCTTTTACATCCGTTCCCGAAGATGCCCCGATATCGATGCCTTCATTCGTACCGGGGGCGTAGCTGCGGATGACCGACCCCTGCAGCGGCATTGAGAAACGGGTGTTCGACGATGCCGGCTGGGTTGTTGGAGTCCCAATGTCAGGTGCCGCTGGTGTCGCGGCCGCAGGCAATGGGGCTGATGGTGTCTCATCGGGCAAAGGTGTCGACGCGCTTGGGGGCACTGGCGTCAACGTTCCAGCGCCCGGTGCTGTCACGACGGCTGCAGTTGTATGTGGCGGTGCCGCACCTGCCTGTGGGATCAGCAGGAATTGACCTTCTCGGATTGTGAATTCCGAGTTGAGCCCGTTCCATTCGGCAATATTGGTTACTGGCACGTTATACAGCCGCGAGATCGAGAACACGGTTTCACCGCGTACGACTTGGTGGCGGATCGGCTCTGTGCCGCGCACGATCGGTGCGGCGGGGGCTGCTGCAGGCGCGATTGGTGTCGCAGTGACTGGGCCATTTGCGTCAGCGCGATCCAATGCGCTTGTTGCGATCGCGGATACATCAAGCGACTGAATTGGACCTGTCGCAATCGCACCTGTCGCCAGAGAAGGTTCAGTTACTCTTGAAGGAAGTGCGATAATTTCGTCACGCCGCAGGATCGCGTCAGGGGCCACGCCATTGTAGGCCGCCAATGCATCAGGATCGAGGCCAAGCCGGATCGCGATACCGCGAATGGTGTCGTCTTGGCGTGCCACGACAACCTGATAGTTCGGATAAGAGATAACACCGCGATCATCAGGACGCGGACGGCCGGGAAGTTGTTGGACTGCAGCCGTAGTATCAAACCCGTTGCCCATATCACGTATGTCGAAATCATAACTTTCGCATGCTGCAAGTGCGGCCAAAGCCACACCCGTCATCAGTGCGCGCCGTATCGGGATATGCCTATTTGCCATCCAACCGCTCCTTTTGCCAAGCCGCCCCTTATGTCTGGGGTCGTACCATATTTTGTGGCACTTTACTCTTGTCCTAGCCCTTCTAGCAAGGGGACAAAGCGCACGGCACGCAATTCGTCGTATTCAAAGCCGGTTTCGGACCTTTTTACGCGGATCAGGCTTTGCACTGCGTCCGATTGTCCGACCGGCAAAACCATGATCCCACCGACCCGCAGTTGCGCCAGCAGCGGTCCCGGTGGATCCTCCGCAGCGGCAGTTAGCAGGATGCGGTCAAAGGGGGCTTGTTCTACAAATCCGTGGCTGCCGTCGGCAGTGAAGGTGGTAATATTGGTGATGTCATTGGCCTCAAACACCTCGCGGGCTGCGTGTACCAGCCTGCGATAGCGATCAACTGTGTACACTCGGCGTGCCAGCTTGCTGAGGATCGCAGCTTGGTAACCAGACCCTGTCCCAATCTCGAGCACTTTGTCACGCGGGCTAATCTGCAAAGCCTGCGTCATAAGCCCTACGACCGAAGGCTGGCTGATCGTCTGCCCGCAAGCGATGGGCAGGGGCATGTCCTCGTAGGCGCGGTCTGCAAAAGTGCCTTTGACGTAATCGGCGCGGTCGACTTGTTCCATTGCGGTCAAAACACGGGCGTCGGTGACGCCTTTGCTGCGCAGCGCATACAGAAACTGCATCTTTGTAGCGGCATCAAACGTCACGAAAGTGTAACCTTGAGGGTTGATACCATCTTGTAGTGCGTCAAATCAGCCCGCATCGGCGTGATCGAGATAAATCCGTCCAAGTTCGCCGCCGCATCTGTGCCGGGGGCGGTCGGCTCGTGCTGCGGCCCGCCGCGCACCCATAGAAATTTGCGCCCCGTGGGTGATGTTTGTGCCTCTGCGCGAAAGCGGGTGTTCAGGCGAAACCCTTGGGTTGTTGCGGCCATGCCTTTGACCTGTGCCGCGGAAACAGGGGGGAAATTGACGTTGTAGAATGGTTTGTAATCTGCACCGTCGTCCCACAATGCTTCGTTCATCAGCGCGCGCACGGTTGCGACACCGTGGGCTGATGCAGCCTCAAACGGGTCATCGAGGTCTTTGTTGTCGGGTCCAAAAAACTGCGACATCGCAATCGACCGCACACCTTGCAGCGCGCCTTCAATGCAGGCACCGATCGTTCCCGAATAAAGCGTATTTTCAGCTGCGTTATTGCCGCGGTTCACTCCAGACAGGATGAGGTCGGGCAGGTTGTCTTTCATCACGTCATAAAGGCCCGCAATCACGCAATCGGCGGGCGAACCTTCGGCAGCAAAGCGGCGATCATCCAGTTGCGCAATCATTGTTGGGTGGGTGTAGCTGATGCAGTGACCGACGCCCGATTGTTCAAACGCAGGGGCAACGGTCCAAACTTCACCCTTAGGGCCAGCGATCTCATGGGCGATATCGCTCAGAACTTTCAAACCCGGCGCATTGATGCCGTCGTCATTCGTGATCAAAATGCGCATTGCAGCCCCTTAAACTCTCTATGGACGTTCCTATGCCGTAGGACAATGCACGGCAAGCATCGGTGTGGCCTGCCCCCAAGGTAGTGGCCCAGCGTAGAGCATATGCAACGGTTGATGCCTGCTAGCCAAGGATCATGGGCAGCAAGCGTGCGGCCTCGGCTGCCGGATCGGCAAGGGCTGTGCGATCTTCACCCGGATAGAACCGCCCACGGGTTGCCGTTGGCATCGGTTCAGGGGTCAGGATTTTGACTTTTGGGCCCGTTTTTGTGCTTTCGGCCTGCCAACTGCGCGCTAGGGCGATCTGGGCGGTCTTGGTCGCGCCATAGACACCAAAGAACTGTGCGCCGCCGCGTGGATCATCAAAGAATACGGCTTGACCGTCTTGACCCAAAAGCGGGCTGACGTAGGCGATCAGGCGCGAGGTCGCTTCGATATTGATCGCCATGGATTTGGCCAGATCTTTGGGACCGATATGTCCCGCGGGCGCTAGGGGCGCTGCGTGGATTGCTGTGTGCAGCCAAAGATCAAGGTTACCCCAGCGGTCAAATATGCCGCGGCATAGCTGCTGCATGGCGGCATCAACGCCGATATCCATGGGGGCCAATGTGGCTTGTCCGCCTTGCGCTTGGATCGCGTCGTCGAGTTCCTCAAGCGCGCCTACGGTCTTGCCCACGGCAATGATGTGGTGGGTTGGGGCGAGTCCCATGGCCAGTGCCGCGCCAAGGCCGCGTGACGCGCCCGTAATCAATGCTGTTTTCATCATGCCCGCGTGATGTGCCGAACTGCGCATAAGGTCAAGTATTTGCTGAGTGGCAATTGCAGGGATTGCGTCCGGCCTGCACTGTCCGTCAGCATGACTTGCGCGTCCCCAATCGCGGTCACAGTCATGCCAAATGCCATGTCACCTGGCGAAACCCGCGCGATTTCACCGTCGGATGACCGCAAAAATGCTGCCAATGCGCCATTCAACGACATCACACCGATGACAGACAGCGCATGTGTATCCAAGGCGGCAGGAAGTGTTGCTTTTGCGCTAGCAAAGGCGAGGTCGGGTTCTGACATTTTATGATTTTCTTTGATTCTTTACTTTCGACGGCTCTTGCCAGAGATTTCAGCAAATCAAAAGAGGGCAGTCGATAACGCCCATCCCATCAGCGTCAGGGGGCGAGGATCAGCGCACCGTCTTCTTTGTAAACCGGCGCGGTGAGCGGATTTTCCAAAAGCGGCAGCACGGCTTCGGACGGGCGGCATAAGGCGACGCCTTTGGGTGTGCAGACGATAGGACGGTTCACAAGCACGGGATTGGCGACCATCGCATCCAAGATTGCATTGTCTCTAATATTTGGGTCCAGCAAACCCAATTCTTCGGCGGGTGATTTTGATGTACGCATAGCCGCACGTGGTGTCAGGTCAGCGGCGGCAAAAAGCCCCAGCAACTGCGCCTTTGTCCAGCCTGTTGAAAGATATGGGATCACAACTGGGTCGGTTCCCGTGGCGCAAATAATAGCCAAAACATTGCGGGAGGTGCTGCAATTTGGGTTATGATAAATGACCGTGGTCATTGCTTACTCCGCAGCGGTTTTAGACTGAAAACCCTGTTCGATCATATCGGACGGCGCAATGGGATATTCCCCCGAGAAACAAGCGTCACAATAAGCGGGCTTTTTGGCGTCGCGACCGTTCGCTTCGCCAACAGCGCGGTAAAGCCCGTCGATCGAAATAAACTTCAGGCTATCCACACCGAGATGTTCGCGCATTTCATCCGCAGTCATCGTGGCTGCCAGCAGCTTGTCACGCTGGGGCGTATCGACGCCATAAAAACAAGGCCATGCTGTGGGCGGGGACGCGATTCGGAAATGTACTTCTGCGGCACCGGCATCAAGGATCATTTCCTTGATCTTTCGGCTGGTCGTGCCGCGCACGACGCTATCGTCCACCAAGATCACCCGTTTGCCTTTTATCAGCGCACGGTTGACGTTCAGCTTTAGACGCACACCCATGTTGCGAATGCTCTCGGTCGGCTCAATAAACGTGCGACCCATGTATTGGTTGCGAATAATCCCCATCGCATAAGGGATGCCCGATTGCAGTGAATACCCGATTGCAGCAGGGGTACCACTGTCAGGCACGGGACAAACTAGGTCTGCATCAACCGGTGCTTCTTTGGCCAATTCACGCCCGATGCTTTCGCGGGTTTCATAGACAGAACGTCCACCAAGGATGCTGTCAGGGCGGCTGAAATACACATGTTCAAAGATGCAAAAGCGCGATGCGGCAGGACGGAACGGGAAGTGACTGGCGACACCTTTTTCGGTGACTACAACCATTTCGCCCGGTTCAATCTCGCGGATAAACTCGGCGCCAATGATGTCCAGCGCGCAGGTTTCTGAGGCAAGCGCCCAGCCGTCGCCGATTTTGCCCAAGACCAATGGGCGCACGCCCAGCGGATCACGGCAACCGATCAGTTTTGTGCGGGTCATCGCCACGATGGAAAACGCGCCTTCGACCTTGCGCAATGCTTCTTCCATGCGGTCAGGAATTGTGCGGCCCATTGAACGCGCCATCAGGTGGATGATGCATTCGCTGTCAGACGAACTTTGGAAGATCGAACCTCGTTCAATCAATTCACGGCGTAAGGACAGCGCGTTGGTGATGTTTCCATTGTGGGCAATCGCGGCCCCACCCATGGAAAATTCACCAAAGAATGGCTGCACATCGCGCATCGCGGTCTGGCCTTTAGAGCCTGCGGTGGAATAGCGTACGTGCCCGATGCCGATGGTCCCGGGCAAAAGCTGCATGATGTTGGGGCTGGTAAAGTTATCGCGAACTAACCCCATACGGCGTTCTTGGTTAAAGCCGGTTTCAGGGTCGTGGGTGACGATCCCGCCAGCCTCTTGCCCGCGATGTTGCAGTGCGTGCAGGCCAAGAGCTACGAAGTTGGATGCGTCGGTGACACCGACGACGCCAAAGACGCCACATTCCTCGCGCAACTTGTCATCATCGAAAGGGTGGGCAGGCGGCATCTGATTGGACAAGAGGGCAGCTCCGAATCCGTGAACATGAGGTTTGCCCCGTCTTAGAGGGTCGTGTCCGTCATGTCACGGAACGATCATGGAAGAGGCGGGAAAATGTTAAGGCGTTAGACTGCGAAGGGCCTCAATTGCGCAGCATCTTCGCCATAAGGTGTCGCACCTTCGGGAAGTTCGGGCAAGATGACGGCGTCTTGGTGCTTCAGCTGTTTGACCAATACCGGAAAAATCCGCCGGAATGCCGCATAGATTGACGGATCAGGGGCAGGCACATCGTGTTTGATTAGCTCGTGCAATTGCGGCAGACTGTAATACGGGACCATCGTGAACATGTGATGTTCAAGGTGGTAGTTCATGTTGAGGTAAATGAACCGACTGACCGGGTTCATCAACACTGTGCGGGTGTTGAGGCGATGGTCCGAGACATTTTCGGCCAATCCAAGGTGCTGCAAAAGGCCGGTCATGACGTGATGCCAGGCACCGTAAAGCCTTGGCAGGCCAATCAGCATCAGTGGCAGGATTGATCCCATTGCGAAGGCCAATGCAATTATGCAGGCGTAGACGCCTAGGTGAATGCGGGCGGCTAAAAATGCAAAACGATGGTCGGTTTCGCGCAGATACATCGCTTCATCTGGGTGAATTTGACCGCGCGCGTGCAGTGCAAGGCGGGCCAGTTGGTGTGGGACCTCCTGCAGGCCAAACAGGTTAAGTGCAATTCGACCCAGATCGGGGGGACGCATCGCCACGATTTCGGGGTCGCGCCCGACGATAATGGTGTCGGTGTGGTGGCGCACGTGACTGGCACGCCAAGTAATCGGGTTCCGCACCAGCATGAAACTGGCGATGTGATAGACGATGTTGTTCATCCACGCGGTTTTGAACGCAGTCCTATGTCCGCATTCGTGCCAGCGGGCATCAGACGCAGAGCCATATAGAACACCGTAAGCGAGCCAGAATGGCAGCGACCACCATGACGGCCAAAGCATCACGGCAATCGATCCAAAAACAACCATCGCTCCCAGCCAGATGATCGTATCACGCAGCGCAATCGCGTCCGACTTGACCATAAGCTGCCTTATCGCATCGGGCGCAACAGATGTGCGGTACCACTTGGGATTGGCCCGACCGCTGGCGACAGAGTTTTGCCCTGCGGGGCCGGAGAGGGCGTAATCCTTGATCATCACGGACGCTAGCGTCATTAGTAAGCATTCGTCAATTTGATATTGCACCTGCGCAGTGGGGGGGGCGTGCTTGCAAAGCGGCCAGCGCTAGGCCCCGAAGAAATAGACTTCGAGTGGAACCGGCGACACACCGATCAAGACTGTAATCAATGTAGGCAAAGGCGCGATAATCCCGCTCAAACCCGCCACCATCATAATACTACCACCACCACAAATTGCAGCGTTGCCAGGGATATTTACCGCAATGGCGAGTGCGATGTAGCGACGCCTGAGCACGAGCGAGACGATGTTGGGGGGCGCTTCTTCCAAAAGCATCCCGATCCTTTGATCGGGGGCAACGATGCTGCGCGACCTATCAGGTCAGCCGCTTGGCGTATGCGCAAAAACATCAGCAGTTTAACCAATGTTGCCGTCGGCAACACAAGCCCTACAAAATAGGAAAGCATCATCGCGACAACAGTTGCCGCATAGACCAAAGGCGCAATCGAGTCCTCGAACGATGTCAGAAGGGCGATGCCGATCTCTGCGCCGGGCACAAAGGGCAGGGCCAACAAAAATATATATGCGACCGTCCCAAGCATGACCGCACGGTGCACGCCCTGTTCATTGCGCGGCATGATGTCGAGGTCGCTGTGCCTTCTCCGGTCACATTGACCTGATGTGTCCAATACCATCTGCGTGTTGTCCATGTCCACGTCCCTGCAAAGCTCAGCTTGCCATCGACGACTTTGCCAAGAAAGACGACCGTTTGAGTTGCATCAGGGCAGCGGATAACGGCGTAACGTAGGTCGTCTCGCCGTCTTGTCGCGTCTTGAAGTCGGACTAGCCGAAATCGCAGTAAACCTGACACATTGTCGAGTCGAAGGTCCCGTCTTTGAAATGGAATTTGTCCAAAATCACATCACCGGATTCGATGATCTGATCAGTTGTGTAAAAAACCGACCCATCCAGTGTGATCCCGGACACCCACGGCGCATCTGGCACAGCAAGATCGGGCATGTCGTCGTATTCGTTCGAGACGCCGGAAAAGAAAACGGCCAGCGGTCTTTGCCACTGGCCGATCAATAATTCAACGCGGGTTGCTTACTCGGTCGCGGGTGCAGCTTCGGGTGTAATAGCCGCATCAGGTGCGCCGCAGCTTCCAACTAACTGCTGGTACTGTTCGGTGATCCAGCCCAAGGCCTGCTCTGGGTTTTGCTGTTCGATCCGTTCGGTCAACTGGGCAAACACTTCAGCCGAGCGGCTATCGTCGATGGTTGCAAATTCCTGGCTGACAAAAATCGTATCGTAGACAAAGAACGCAACCGCCACCAATAGAACGCCGCGCAAGGCACCAAAG